>JASHSC010000267.1 GCA_030036915.1 Terriglobia bacterium | reverse complement strand
TCTTTACAGGTGCTCACGCTGTAGGTCTCAACGCACAACTCCCACAGAAGGCGCTTCAAATGGTTGAAGGGCTCCGGACGTTCGTGTACCAAGAGCGCGAAAAGATGGTCCGTCATTTCTTCCCCCGATTCAAATTCTTCCTTCCACACATGCGTGCCGCCTGGTCAGCAATTGCCGGACTCGCATGCGGGCCTTGTGCAACTGGGATTTTGAGGTTCCGACAGCGCACCCGGTCAGAGCAGCGATTTCTTCGTGGGTGAATTGTTCACCGTCGTGCAAAAAGAGAGCCTTTCTGAAACCGCGCGGCACTTTGTTGAGTGCGCGGTCGAGATCGGCCCTCAGGATTGAAGATGAAAGCGCCCGGTCATAGGCCTGGATTTCATGGTGAGGCCGGGAAGTGTTCTGATCGTTTTCGGAAATGTCATCGAGTGAGATTTGTGTGGGGATCTTTCTGCGCAGGCGCATCAGGGCAATGTTCGTGGTCATCCGGTAGAGCCATGTGGAGAAAGCGGATTCCCCGCGAAAAGTGCCGATCTTCCGGAACAAATGAAGAAAGGTGTCCTGCGTGAGATCTTCGGCGTCGTCAGCATTTCTGACGATGCGCAGGCACCACGAAAATACCCGGCGATGGTACGTATTGTAAAGCTCACCAAAGTCGCTCGTCTGAATCCGCGACCGTCTTGACTCCGCTTCTTCGTTAGAGACGCGACTGATTTCTTCCCGACACTTTGCCGCATGGTTTACGGTCAATGGTTGTTGCCTCATCTCTGTTCTGCCTCCGCGTGAAATTGTGGTTTGCCGAGATTCTCTGTCACCGAGCTGCTTCGCAGGTGGGCAAGGACAGTGAAACGCGAGGGAATTCGCACCTAAGCCCAAGACTCCCGCTCCAGGGGCAACAACTCCGCAACAGTTTCGCGCACAGAGGGGATATTCCGCGATTGATCATGCGCCAGTGGGAGGTCACTCTTGGCTTGATCGAGTCCAATCCGCAGTCTGCGATAGGATCGATAAAGAGCCAGGATGCAACCCACCACCATTTCGGGAAGCAGTCGGACAGCTCCGTAAATCAATCCCACCAGACCCAACCCATACACCACCCAATCACCCAGCGAGTTGACCATCATGCGATCCTCCTTGTAACACTCCGTATGAAACCGGTAGAGAAGGGCCCACTTGCGTATGACACACAATTTCTAATGGATACCGGGTCGGGCAGCAATCCGGTCTATGCCCAAGAGTGGTCGTCCGGTGAATACCTGACGGAAGGCCGGTTGCACAGGAATGAACAGACCGGGTTTAGCTGGGGATGAGGCTCTTAAGATTCACCCAAGGGTTGTAAAGCTTTTCCCCATGCTAAATACCGGTATGTACTCGATTGTTGCGGCTTGCAGGAGGGCTAGAATGGGCACGTTCGAGACAGAGAAGGGCCGGTGAGTTTGCCGTGTTATGGGGAATCTACAACGCATGCTTCAGATGGAGTTCCGCAGACACGGGCGGGCAATTCGAATTGCCGAAGCGACTCTCAGTCCACGCTCAACCCGCCGACCCGAATGTCGGAAGAAGACAAAGTTCAGTTCTCTACAGAGCTTTTACCCCGTAATTCTTCCCACCACCTTATCCCCTATTAATCCCCTCTCCCTCAAGCACCGAGGGAGAGAGGGACCCTCCCTTTTTAAAACCCGCCACTTCCCGTTGGTTAGTGGAATCGGTGGGCGCGAGTGGGCCACCAATAAGGTTTAAGGAAGTTTATGCGAGGCAAATCGAGGTTTTCATTCCTGCAGAGGCCCTAAGGGGCGAGCGGTTGCTGGCGAAGGATGAAGCACAATGTCAAAGGCATTTTCGGCAGGAACTTATGCGACGCGACGACCTGTGGCAGGTTTTGCGGTAAATAGCTCCTCGTGGTTTTCCACGTACTCCTGAATGGCTTGCCGGTGCTCTGGCGGCAAGTCGTCAAACAGGATTCCCATCCCCAGTTTCTTGAGGTAATAGTCGACGTGTGCAGTAGTGGTCACCACGCGGTCCATTTGGTCCAGATTGAAACGCACTTTGAGCGAACAGCCGACGGGGAGGGGCTGGGAGGTTTCAACAAACATGCCGCAGAGGCTGAGATCGCATGAAAAAGCCAGCGAATAGCAGTCCTCATGCTGAAACTGAGTGGCGAGCGAGGCGCGCTGGCGCGCTTTATCATTGCCGGTGTTGTGGATCAGCCGCAGCAACCGTAAACGGTCCTCCGCGTCGATACTCGTGAATTCGACTCCGGCGCCAGACCCTGGCTTTGCGGTACGAACACAGGCTTGGGCTTCAATTAGGGGAAGGTGCTTGGCTGGACGGAAGCGCACGGAAATCTCTTTGCCCGGTTCGAGGCATACAACATCGCCCAGGAACAATCCCCCTCCTCCCAGACTGGTGGCTACGCACTTCGACCAGTCCTTGTTAGTTGTATAATTGGTTAGTACGCGAACATCCAGCCGCGGGTAACGTCTTAGGTGTGCTCTCGCCATAGAATCACCAGAGAATTTGCAGTACAGGTTCGAGTTCAGCGATCTTCTTCTCAATGGTATCGCTGATTATCATAACTAAAACCATTACAATAAGGTAAAATCTGAACAAAATTTCCCGCCCTTCCGCTATGGGACTTCCATCAACATCCAGCGCTTGGCTGCAGCTCTATTTTACCCTGCCACGCCCACCATTCCCAGACCCAGATTCGCAAAAGGCTCGCCTCCCAGGCCAAAGGACGATGACTTCAGGCATGCGCATGCTCGGTTCCATTGGTGGCAGTATTCGTGTCGCAGAGTTTTGCACGCAGATCTGCACGGGGTTACAGAAGGCTGCGCCACAGGTACAGCACCCATGCCGCAACTTACAGCGTCGTCGCCACAACGTCAAAGATTCCTTCGTCCGGCAGCCGGAGGAGGCCGAACTCACCGCAAGAGAATTTGATCCAAACTCCATTATCTTCTTTCCCCAAGACTGCCTGTTTTGCGAGCGGCAAGTGCAACTCGGAATCATCCCCGGAAATGAAGTCTTTCCAGACTTCCATTCGGGTTCGGAATTCCGGGAAGGAGAGATGAGTGAGGATAATCAACGTTGCGTTGGGGTTCTCCTCCCGGATGATTTGCAACAAATCGGTTTCCTTCGCGCCGGGAATCCCGGCGTTGACGATTAAGACTTCGGGATCGTGCGTTCGGACCGACTCCAGTGTGGCGTGAGCGTTCGGCGTGGGCGAAAGGAGCTCGATAGTCGGAATAACCTGAATCATGGGGAGCAAGCTCGCCGCAATTTCGTCTGAGCCGTCCGCAATTAGAACCTTCATCGTGCCTCCCGAACGGGCAAATATGAAATCCCTTTTCAGAAATACGAACCGAGCGTGCGGTGTTGCAGGGCCGCCTCAATTAGTTCGTGGCTCAAGTCCACCGGAGACATGAGGAAATTGGCGCCTGTGGCATGGCAGGGGGCTGCAATCTGATAGTTAGCATGGGGCGTTAGCATGATCAGGACGATGAGAGACCTTTCTTCGTGAATGGTCATCAGAAGTTCGTAATCTTCTGCGCCGGGGAGGCGCGTATCAAGGATGACGACTTCCGGGTCAGTGCCTTGTCCTTTCCGCAGGTCGCGAGAAGGAGTGAGGAACTCTGCATTCAGAGCTTCTCGCATCATTTGCAAGAATCTGTCTCGGACAATCGGAGAACGACCTGCAATGAGCGTTTTCATGGGCCCTCTATTTTCGACTCAGGTAAGAATAAGAGCCCGGCGGGTGGACCGGTATCAGAAGGCGGCTACTTGCAGTGTGGGATTTGGCGAAGTTGGGTATGGCAGTTTGCCCTACAAGATTGACGCAGGGCCATTCCGGGATGGATGGGAATAGCACCGTCGCCAATTCAAGGCAATTGAGGCTGGAAACATTGATGGGTGGCGATCGAGGGACGGAGTGCAGACTCAATCAATCAAATGGTTTTCTACGGCATAGCGAATCAATTCCCCTGTGGTGGTCATTTCCATCTTCGCGAGCAGGCGGGAGCGATATGTGCTGATGGTTTTGGCGCTCAGTGAGAGGATATCGGCAATTTGCGTGATGGTTTTTCCCTGGCCGATCATGCGCAGGACTTCCAGTTCGCGGGCGGAAAGGGTTTCAATTGAAGGTGTCTCCCGGTCCGCGGCGAGGTCACTGGCGAGCTGCTCCGCCAGTGCCGGACTGACATATTTTCCGCCTTTCAGGAGTTTACGCGCCGCTTCAATCAGGTCGTATGGGACCGCATCTTTGCTCAGGTAGCCGGCTGCCCCGGCCTTCAGGACACGCCTTGCGAACTGGCCTTCCGGGTATACACTCAATACCAGCACCGGTAGTCGCGGGTAGGACATCCGGATGTCTCGCAGCAAGTCGAGCCCACTTCTACCCGGCATACCAATATCAAGAGTCAGGAGATTCCATTTTTGTTCGTGGATTTTCGTCAGAAGCTCCTGAGCGTTAGTGGCTTCACCGAACAGGGCGCCGGCAAAACCCTCCGACAAGATTTGGATGAGTCCCTTTCGAACCACTGTATGGTCGTCAGCAACAAGAATCCTTGTCACGTTACAAGCTCAGCGTGGGGCGCATTTGCCGGTACCCCTATATCGATTTTGATGCCGATTTCGACCCTGACTGCGAGGGAACTCGCAGCGTTACCGTGGTCCCACGGCCGGGATCCCCTTTGATGTCGAACGTCCCGCCCAGAAGCAACGCGCGCTCCTTCATTCCCAAAAGACCGAATGACTTCTTGCTCCATTCGGCTCCAGAGTCAAAGCCCCGGCCGTTATCCCGCACTTCAAGCACTAGCTCCTGCGGCGAATCTTTCAGTTTCACCGTAACTCGGGTAGCGCCAGAGTGACGCGCGACATTCGTAAGCGTCTCCTGAAAAGTGCGAAACACTGCCGTGGCGTGCTCATCATCCAGCACGAGATTTTCCGCCCGGATGTCCAATATGCATTTAATTCCCGAGCGCTCCTGAAAATCCTGGGCCTGCCACTCGATCGCGGCGGCCAGGCCGATGTCATCCAGCATGCCGGGCCGTAGAGTGGTGGCGATTCGACGCACCGAAACGATGGCATTGTCGATGATCTTGAGCATGGATTGGGCCCGCACTTGCAGTTTCTTGTCACTTTCTGGGAGCTTCTGCATTATCCAGACGAGGTCCATCTTCATCGCCGTCAGCGCCTGACCCAAATCATCGTGAATCTCACGGGCAATGCTGGTCCGCTCATCTTCGCGCACGGCTTGCAGACGCGCCGCAAGTTGGTGGAGTTGTTCGAGCGAATCGCGCAGCTCGCGGTTGGTTTGGGCAAGCTGGCTGGTGCGCTCCTGAACGCGTTCGTCCAGCTTCTCATTGATATTGCGAAGGCCCTCTTCCGCGCGTTTGCGCCGGGTCGCGTCGCGAACGACCTTTCCAAATCCGCACAACCTTCCCGCCGGGTCGCGCAGAGCCGTAATCACCACGTTCGCCCAGAATTTTGTGCCGTCTTTGCGCAGCCGCCATCCCTCGTCAACCACGCGACCGGCCCTTGCTGCGTCCTCCAGAATTTTCTTCGGCTTGTCTTGTCGGATGTCTTCCCGGCGGTAGAACGCGGCGAAATGTTTGCCGATAATCTCCTCGCTTTTGTATCCCTCGATCCGCTCCGCCCCGACGCTCCAGGTCAAGATTACGCCTTCCGGATTCAGAAGAATGATCGCGTAGTCGCTTATGCTTTCGATGAGAAGGCGGAATAACCCCTCATCTGGGCGGAACAAAGCCTCGTTTTGAGATGTGATACTTAGCCCTGGAGAAGAATCAGGCAAGACTGGGTCCTCCGGCAGTTCATCATCAACTTACCCTTACCTTGGGCTCGGAAGGTGATGTCAGGTTGTCAGGGGGAAATCTTCCTCGACCTTTCTCTTGTAAGTCAGCGAGCGCGGAAATAACTTGCGGAACTTTGGAGAAGTCTGTCGATTTGTCCAGGAATGCATATGCTCCAGCCTCTACACACTTTTTGCGGTATTGGGGAAATGCGTAATTGGTAAGGACTACCACGTTCACGTCCAGTTTTTCGTTTTTAACCATCTGCAACACTTTCATCCCACTGCCACTTGGCAATTGAAGGTCCAAAAGAACAACATCTGGATGGGTCGTGCGAATAGTCTGGAGTGCTTCCGGGAGGTCGTTGGCCGAACCGATGATCTCAATACCCTCAAGTGATACAAGGATCGCCTTAAGTCGATCGAGAAATTGCACCGAATCGTCTACGAGTAAGATCCTCATGACTTTATTGCCTCGAATCTTATACTTAGAATTGCCTCGAACTGTGGATAAATGGTCAAGGCCCAAGCGGTCCCTCCACTTCCCAAAGTGGCTTTTTGTCTGATAAGCCTTTATCGCCGTTTGAGAATGCATTTTCGCTCTCCCTCCCCGGGCGGAGTCGCGAGATTCTCAGCTTATCGCCTTCAGCTCTTCGCGCAAGCAGGTAAAACCGGTAGTTACGTAGAGAAATTTACCTGATGGCAAGGGGGCACCCTGCAGATGGGCCTTATCGGCATCGAATCAAT
Organism: Terriglobia bacterium; assembly: GCA_030036915.1. Taxonomy (GTDB): domain Bacteria; phylum Acidobacteriota; class Terriglobia; order UBA7540; family UBA7540; genus Bog-366. The sequence continues at coordinate 5,403 of JASHSC010000267.1, read as the reverse complement.
AGGTTGCTGCGGGCATGAGCAAGCTAAACCCTGTGGCGCCAGCCGCATAGAGAAAAGTCCAATTCTATAATCCTCATTACGGGGAGATTTTAGACTCCCGGGGGCCGACTGCCTACTGCACCTCGCTACTTGACAAGAGGGTTTGTCAGGTATAGACCTGACAGGGCCTGACCAGTCATGAACGGATACCAGCCAGTTGCACAAAGCTTAGAATTTGAGTGCGATTGGCCGGCACGGGCCAATTACACAAAGACTTGGTAGTCAATAATGAGGAGGATTTTGATGGCTAAGGAGAAAACAAAAACCGCCATTGCGCCAATGGATTCCGTGGAACTGCTCAGAGAGCTAGTTGCCCACCTGCAACAGAACCGCACCTTGCTGCGTGAAGAATGGGCCCGTCGAATTACCGAAGCAAAACTCCTTACGGCCATGAGCAAGGACGAGATATTTGCCGAGGCCACGGCCATCTACGATAACTATATTGAAGCGCTTGAGTCCGGCACTTTTGAAGCCCTCCAGGCATACGCTCGCAGCCTCTCCGAGCGCATCATCCCTCGGGGTGTTGAAACCCACGAAGTGATCGGAATCGTTCTGCTTCTCCGCGACGTTCTTGCCCGCTCGCTGTTTGCGAAGTATCAGAGCGATTTCTCGCTTTACAACCGCATCCTGGACGCTTACGAGCCTGCGGCGAACCGCATCGCCAACACGGTGGCGGTGGGATTTGTGCAGGAACGCGAGCGCGTCATCCGCGAGCAGCAAGAAGCCATTCGCGTGCTCTCCACTCCGGTTTTGCAAGTGCGCGAGCGCCTGCTGATTCTGCCCATCATCGGGGTCATTGATCCCCAGCGCGCGCGGCAGCTTACCGAGCAACTCTTGCGCGGCATCCGTACCAACCGCGCCAAGGTGGTGGTGATCGACATCACGGGCGTGCCCGTGATGGACGCCAACGTGGCGAACCACTTGGTGCAAACCGTGGAAGCCACTCGTCTGCTCGGCGCCACGGTGATCATCACCGGCCTTTCGCCGGAAATTGCCCAAACCCTGGTGACCATCGGCGTGGACCTGGGAAAAATGAACACCGTCGGCGATTTGCAGGGAGGCATTGAAGAAGCCGAGCGATTGCTGGGATACAAAGTCGTTCCCATGGGCGAGTCACTTCACTCCGTATAAGGCGGTCAACCGTGGAAGTCCCCATTCTCAAACAGGGCCCTTACCTTATCGCCTCCATCCAATCCGCACTGAGTGACGAGGATTTGGTTCAATTGCGTGACGCGCTGGTCGCTCAAGTGGGAAAGTTGCGGTCGCGCGGGGTCATTGTTGACGTCACGGCCCTCGACGTCATGGACTCCTTTGCAACTCGCACGCTCCGCGACATCGCGCACATGATCCGGCTGCGCGGCGCGGAGATGGTGATCGTCGGTATTCAACCGGAAGTAGCTTTTGCTCTTGTTCGCCTGGGTTTAAAGCTGGAAGGGGTTGCGACGGCGCTGGATTTGGAGGAAGGAATCCTCTACCTCAACCGCAAAATGGCAGAAGCGGGCAAAGGGATGAAGCAACGTGGGCGATGACCGAAATCCCAAGTCCTTTCGCGCAAACGCTAACTTCCACACAGCCCGAAACCGGGTGGAGGCGCCGGAGGCGGTGCGCGTGCCGATCAAATCCGATCGTGACATCATCTTTGCCCGCCATAAGGGCAAGGAATTGGCGTCCAAGTTGGGGTTTTCAAACACTGACTTGACCCTCATCGCCACCGCGATCTCGGAGCTGGCGCGCAACATCGTCCTCTATGCCAAATCCGGCGAAATCAGCCTTCAGACCCTGCAACAAGGTGAGAGGCGCGGGCTGAGCGTTGTGGCCAGCGACGAAGGCCGGGGAATTCCGGATATTCAGCGCGCCCTGCAAGACGGCTTTTCCACCTCCCACAGCCTGGGTCTGGGTCTTCCGGGGGTGAGAAGATTGATGGACGAATTCGAAATCACCTCCGAATTAAATCGCGGAACCACGGTGAGCGTGAAGAAATGGGTGCCGTAAAGCCAGAAATCATCGAATGGGGTGTCGCTGCCCGCGCCATAGCCACCCAGCAGGAGTCGGGAGACTTCCATCTGGTGAAGGCGCGCGAAAAGGAAGTCCTGGTGGCCGTGGGGGATGGGTTGGGGCACGGCGCCGGGGCGGCCACAGCCGCCCATGCCGCGCTGCAGGGGCTCGCGGAAGGCGACGGGGAATCCCCCATCGCCTTGATGCAGCGCTGTCACGAACAACTGCGGTCAACGCGCGGAGTGGTGATGAGCCTGGCATTGTTCCGCTGCTCCGACAACACCATGACCTGGCTGGGAGTGGGAAACGTGGAGGGATATCTTCTCCACCGCGAGGCACGCGTGGTTCCCGGCCATGAATTCCTGCTTCTCCGCCCTGGCGTCGTGGGCGACAGCCTGCCCCGGCTGTCCGCCTCCGTTATTCAAATCGAACCCGGCGATATGCTGATTTTCGCTACCGACGGCATCCGTCCCGGCTTTGCCGACAATGTGAGCCCGGATGATTCGCCGCAACAGATTGCCGACCGCATTCTGGCCCAATACGGGCGGGAGACCGATGACGCGCTGGTTCTGGTAGCGCGCTACCTGAATGGAAAAAGAAAGTCTTCGGCAAAATGAACTCGCCGCTGAATACAAGGACGCGTTGCAGCACTATTTGCGTCGTGGGGGGGAGGCTTCGCTCGAGCGGGCTTATGAGCTCGGGCGGCGATGCATGGCGGAAGGTTTAGGCGTGTTGAGAATGGTGGCTCTTCACCACGACGCTTTGGAAGAGATTTTCTCCAACTCCAAAGGGTCGAAGCGGGTGAACGGAAATACCCTGAGCAGGGCGGGGATTTTCTTTTCCCAGAGTATGTCGCCGTTTGAGATGACGCACCGATCCGTGGGCGAGGCCAATGAGGCACTTCGCCACATGAATGAGACCCTGGAGGAGGAAGTCAAGCGCATCGCCCACGCACTGCACAGCGAGGCGGGGCAGCTCCTGGCCGCCGTCCATTTGTCTCTGAACCGCGTGGAGCGCGAACTGAACGTGCCCGCCCACTCGCAGTTCCAGGAAGTCAAGGATTTGTTGGATGGCGTTGACCAGCAAATTCGCCGGCTTTCCCACGAGCTGCGCCCCACGCTGCTGGATGACCTCGGCCTCGTCCCCGCCATTGAATTTCTTTCCGAAGGAGTGGCCAAGCGGTCCAAGTTGCGCATCCATTTCCGGACGTCGAACGTGAAGCGCCTTCCTCCCGCCCTCGAAACGGTCCTTTATCGCGTCGTTCAGGAGGCGTTGAATAACGTGGCCAAGCACGCCCAGGCAAGATCCGTGAAGATTCTTCTCCGTAGCTCGGAGAATGTCGTGTACTGCAAGATCGTCGATGACGGAGTGGGGTTTGACCCCAGATCGTCCAAGACCGGCACCAAGGAACGCGGGCTGGGGCTAATCGGTATTCGCGAGAAGCTCCAGCCTCTCGGCGGAACACTCCGCATCGTTGCGGCGCCCGGCCAGGGTACCAAGCTTGTAATCGAAGTTCCTCAGGAGGTTTAATATGCCCATTACCGTGTTTGTTGCTGATGATCATCAAATAGTCCGAGAAGGTTTGAAAGCGCTCCTGGAACGAGGCGGCTTCAAAGTGGTCGGGGAGGCCGCCAACGGACAGGAAGCGCTGAAATTGGTGGAAGAGCTCCACCCGGAGGTCGCCGTTCTTGATCTCGCCATGCCCCTTTTGAACGGAATTGACACGGCGCGGGAAGTGGCGCGGATTTCGTCAAAAACCAAGACCGTGATTTTGAGCATGCACACCGATTCGCGCTATATCCTGGAAGGACTGCGCGCCGGGGCCAAAGGTTTCGTCATGAAGACCCACGCCGCGGACGATCTCGTGCGCGCCATCCGCGAAGCGGCGCGCGGCGGGACCTACCTAAGTCCCGAAGTTTCACAAGCCGTCGTTGCAGCATATCAGAACAAAACGGAAATTCCCCCCGACCCGCTGAGCGCGCGCGAACGCCAGGTGCTGCAATTGATCGCGGAAGGCAAAACCACCAAGGAAGTTGCCACCACGCTCGACATCAGCGTGAAAACCGCGGAAACCTACCGCACCCGAATAATGGAAAAACTGGACATCCACGAAACCGCCACGCTGGTCCGCTACGCCATCCGGCGCGGTGTGGTGCAGCCGTGAGCCTTGGAGTGCGGGCCTACCCCGCCACTCCCAGTAGCGGCGCTCAATGAGCGGTGAATCGCCCCCAGCAGAGCCGCGGATCTACCAACGAATCAGCATTCCCCGCTCATTCCGTCAGTCCCGCCCCGTCGGGGATTTCCCCCACAAAGGCCCCCCAGTATCTTCATCTAACTTGCCCCAGAACTCACCGGATGGTTATTCATCCCTCGTGAATTTAGTGTGGGGAGGGTAAGTCGAGAATTGAGGATGGCCTCAGGATGCTCCTGAGCCGAGGCGGAACCAACCGAACGTAACTAACGAGGAACTGTGCAGGTTTTAATTGCTGACGACGATGTGAGCTTCCGCACCTTTATCCGGCGAGTTCTGAACAAGGAATTCAGGGGCAGCGTTGTGGGCGAGGCGGTGGACGGATTTGAGGCAGTGCGGAAGGCTGAGAATTTGAAGCCCGATTTGGTTTTGATGGATATGGACCTACCGCGCCTGAACGGACTGGAAGCAACGCGGCGAGTGAAAGAATCTCTTCCCGATACGGTGGTGGTCATGTTTGGAACACTCGACGGCGCCACTTACCGGGAGGCTGCCGCGCACAGCGGCGCCGATGGTTTCATGGCCAAGACCGCTCCCATCGCGCAGATTCTCTCGAAGATTCGGGAATGGTCTATGCCCAAACCCGCTGACGGAAAAAGGGAACAAACGGAATGAGCGGTTGCGGGAATTCGAATAGCCTATCCCCTGCGGTGGTTCCGGGCCAAACCTCGGATGAGAGGGACATAAGGCACCAGTGTTTCTCGGCAGCGGAAGCCAGGAAAAGAGGGCGCGCCTGATGCCCATAGATCTTGTCGAAACGGTTTGGACTTTAGACGCAGCCAGCCTTCCGCCGGACGAACTCCTCTTTGGGCACACCGCCGCCATGCAGGAAATTCGCGAGCGCGCGCTCAAGCTGGCGGATTCGCAGGTTCCCCTGCTGATTTGCGGAGAAAGCGGCACGGGAAAAGAAATCATCGCCAAGTTCGTGCACATCAACTCCTCGTGGAAATCCGGGCCGTTTATCAAAGTCCACTGCCCGGGGATTCCTGAAACCCTGCTGGAAAGCAGGCTCTTTGGAGATGAGGCGGGGGTGATTACGGGCGCCGGAGCCGTACAACCGCGAAACGCGGAAGGGATGGTCGCGGGGACGTTGCTGCTCGATGAGGTCGCCGAACTCA
>JASHSC010000266.1 GCA_030036915.1 Terriglobia bacterium | reverse complement strand
GCGCCTCGAAAGCGTCTTGCCTGCCAAAAGCGGGCACGTGGGTTCGAATCCCACCCTCTCCGCCACCCTACGCTAAAGCTTCGGGTGGCAGGCCACCGGTACGATTAGCGAAAGATGGCAGGCCCACGGGAGCTTTAGGCTAGCATGTCTCCCCAAGCTTCTGGTCAGTGAAGGGAGCTTTCCACCCCTCAGGCAAGTTTGCACGGGGACACAACCACGTTATCTTCGATTGAACCCTTGGCCGAAAAGCTTTTGAGCTTCATCAGCAGTGGAGAGGTAACTTCCTGACCCTTGGCCGCGATCAGGATGCCGTTCTTCGACCTGACTTCCTGTTCGAGGTTCATACTGGTTGAAAGTTCGGAAATGGAGACGCTGCGCGAATCCTTGCCGGTGGACTCCGGCTCAAGTTCAATCATGGCTTCCACGACTTTGCTGTCGAGGTCCGCGAATTTCATGGAGAGGAAGTGAGCGGCATCCAGGCGCGAGCTGCCCTTGCGCAGTTGAAGGTCGAAGGCGAGGGCGGCGCGGATAAGTTGTGCGCCCAACCGCATTTCCTTCATTTCCCGGTCGCTCACATTCCAATCCTTGGGCAAGGGCTGATTCTGGTGGGCAATCATCCAGGCAACCTGTTCCATGCGCGGGATGTTTTTGAGCATGTCCTGAGCGATTTGCGGGTGATTGAGAAATTGAGCCTGGTCTGCGGGGGTAAGCTCGCCCCCGGAATAGATTGCCTCAATAGTCTCGGGCTCCAGCGTAACGCAGCCGAGCTGTGAAAGCATCGCCGCCACTTCGTACCTCCAGGAATTGGGCAGTGAAAGGCGCTGGGCAACGTGTTGAACGTAACGCCGCACACGCGTGGCGCGGCTGAACGCGGCAGGGCACGCCACGCTCAGGACCTCCGTCAGGACGGAGATCATCCCTTTCAATGTTTTTTCCAAAACCTCTTTTTCGGCGCACACCATGCGATATTGCGCCAACCCTTCCATGAGAGTCTTGGAGAGGGTCTCCTTGTTGCAGGGCTTGGTGAGGAAACGGAAAATGCTGCCTTCATTCACGGCGCCGACGGCGGTCTGCTGATCGGAATTTCCCGTCAGCATGATGCGTACCGTCTCCGGAGCGACGCTCAGAACGCGGCGCAGGAACTCAACGCCGTCCATCTCCGGCATGCGCATGTCGGAAACGACCACCGCAAACGGTCCCTGGCGGTTGATGGTTTGCAAACCACACTTGGCGCCCACGGCGGTAGTGACGTGAAATTGCGAGTGGAGCAGCCGCTGGTAGCCCTGCAAGACAGAGGGCTCATCATCCACCAGGAGAATCTTGTCGGACATATCTATGCCTCCACCGCCATGGCCGGCATTTCCTTCACCATGGCCTGCCACTCCGCCATCTGCCCGCCGATTCCAAGCTCGTTGATCTCCTCCTGGAATTTCTCCAAGTCATAAAGCGAGGAGTTTCCGTTGGCGGGGTCTTCCACACCATGCGCAAGAAGATTGGCTGCATAAACAGCCGAAATGGCGTCGAACCCCTGGTGGGGGACGCGATTCGGACGGTGGTGGAGCGCCACGGCTTCCACCACGGTGTAAGGTAATCCCCACAGACCGAGCAAATACGCGCCAATTTCGGCGTGGCCGAACCCTTCAAGCCGCTCCTCCGCCTGGTAGAGCGGAATCTGCGATTCGCCCGCCTCCGCCAGCGCTTTCTCCATTCGCTCCGTAAGCTTCCAGGCCATGATCAATTTGCCCACGTCGTGGAGCATGGCCGCCACCATGGCGATGTCAACCAGATGCTTGGGCATCGGCAGGCGACGGGCAATCTGGGCGGTAAACTGCGCATGGCGGTGGAGAGCTTCGAGGGAAAATCCCTCAATCTTTGTCTTAGGGGCAAAAGTCCTGAAGATTTCCACCGAAAGCACCAGGCTTCGAAGCGTGTTGATGCCAAGATAGCTGACGGCATTCTGAATGTTGGTCATGGAATGAGAGATGCCGAAGAACGCGGAGTTTACCAGTTGTAAGATTTTGGCGCAGATGCCCACGTCCTGCTCAACAATCTTGGCGACTTTGGGGAGGGAGACGTCCGGATCCATCAGCGCATTCGTCAAAGCCTCGTAGATGCGGGGAATGGAAGGAAGGTCGCCCACCGCTCCCACGGTGCGGCGAATGGCCTCATCGTGCAGCAGACCCTTCAGGTGGCAGGCGCGTTCAATGCCCACGCGCAGCATTTCGGCATCGCAGGGTTTGGCCAGGAACTGGTGCGCCACCGGAACCACCTGAAGCGCGGTGGCCATTTCCGTATGTCCCGAGAGGACGATTCGCACGACCTCGGGATAAAGGTCACGCACGCGGGTGAGCAAGGCCGCGCCGTCGATTCCCGGCATGCGCATGTCGGAGACGATCACGTCGAAAGGCATGGCTTCCATCAAGGCCAGCGCGGCCGCGCCGCCGGGGGCGAAAGCCATGTCCCACTCCGCGCGCTGGGGACGCAGCAGACGCTGTAAGCCCTCCAGGATTCTGGGCTCATCATCTACGAAAATTATCCTTCTCATGTTGCTTTTGCCTCCTTGGAGGATTCCGGCGGTTCGACGGGTAAACGGACGTAAAAAGTGGTTCCCTTCCCCACTTCACTCTCAAACGTCAATGTGCCCTTGTGACGCTCCACCACCACGGAGCGGGCAATGGCTAATCCCTGCCCCGTTCCGCGCCCCACTTCCTTGGTGGTGAAAAAGGGGTCAAAAATTCGGGTGCGAATGGCCTCGGGAACCCCGCTGCCGGTATCCGAGATCGAAACCACCACGGACTCTCCCTCCGCCGCCGTGCGGACGTGGATCTTTCCCTTGTCGCCGGAACCTTTCACCACGTCGGCGATGGCATGGGCGGCGTTGACCAGCAAATTCAGGAAAACCTGGTTCAAATCGCCGACGTTACAGACCACAGGAGGGATTTCACCCAGGGTTACCTCCACGTCGGCCACATACTTCAGCTCGTTGCGGGCCACGGTGAGGGTGCTCTGGAGGGCTTTGTTGATGTCGGCGGCCGCCATTTCCTTACTTTCCGGATGCGCAAACTCCTTCATGGCGCGAACGATGGTGGCCACGCGCGTAACACCCTCGAGTGTTTGGGAGAGGGCCTTGGGAATTTCTTCCAGCAGGTAGGCGCAGTCCGTTGCCGCCTCTACCTCGTGGACGGAGGCCAGAACTTCAGCCAGGGCCGCGTCGGACGCGGCGACGTCCCGCAACTCCTGGTATTTGCCCAGCAAGGCGCTGAGACCTTCAAACGAATCTTGCAGGAAGCGAGTATTGTCGCCAACAAACTGGATGGGAGTGTTGATTTCATGCGCGATTCCCGAAGCCAGACGGCCCACCGATTCCAGTTTCTGGGCGTGCCGCAGTTCCAGTTCCGCCACGTCGCGCCCCGTGATGTCCCGCCCGATGCCCTGCACGCCTACCGCCTTACCGTCCTCGAAAACCAGTCGGGGTTTGAAATCCAGTATTACCCGGCGGCCATCCTGGGCTTTGACCTCGACTTCCATGTGGACATCGGTTTCGCCCGCCAGCAGTCGTTGGCGTCCCATTTTGACCTGGTCCCAGTGCTTGCTGTCTACCAATTGCCAGATGTCGAGCTCGGCCACCTGCTTCGGCGAATAACCCAGGAGTTGCCTTCCCACGCGGTTCAGGGAAGTCATGTGGCCATCGAGGTCCGAGGTGTAAACAATGTCGCTGGCATTCTCGATGAGCTCGCGATAGCGCTCCTCGCTCTGACGCAACGCCTCGGCGGCGGACCTCCACTCGGTAACGTCGCGGGCCACTCCCACGATTCCGGTCACGTTCCCCTGCGCGTCCTTAACAGGAACTTCCGTGTTGGAAACCCAGCGGACGATTCCACCGGCGTCCGTGCGCTTCTCGAGGTTGCCGATCAACGGTTCACCTGTTTCAAGGACCTTGCGCTCGGCCTCGTTATAGCGCTGGGCATCCTCAGGCGGGAAGAAATCCAGATCTCTTTTGCCGACAGCTTCGCTCCAACTTTTTAACCCCAACAGGCGCGCCTGTGCGGTGTTTACGCGAGTGTAGCGGCCGCCGGCATCTTTGAAGCAGATGGCATCGGGAATATTGTCCATGAGGGTGCGCAACAAATCGCGCTCATGGGCCAACTCCTCTACGGAACGCGCCAATTCCTCCGCGTGCCGCATCTGCGCCGCTTGCGAAGCTTCCAGATCCTGAGCGTAGCGGACCAAAGCCGCCTCCGCCTGCTTGCGCTCGGAAATATCACGCAAGTTTCCGAGAATCGCCCGTTTTTTGCGGAGTTGAAGAGTCGAAACCGAAATCTCCACGGGGAATTCACTTCCATCCTTGCGAAGGGCAATCAATTCCAACCAATTACCCGTGGCACACTCTCCCGCGTCCGGCCGAAAGTGGAGAAAGCCCTCCCGGAATGCCTCCCGATTTTGTTCGGGCACAAGAACTTCATCCGCCTTCTTGCCCAGAATTTCCTGACTGGAATATCCGAAGATTCTTTCCGCCGCATCGTTCCAGTAGGAAATCGCTCCCTCGCTATCGAGCAGGACAATGGCGTCCTGGGCGGAGGCGGCAAAACTTCGGAATCGCTCCTCGCTTTCCTGAAGCGCCTCCTCAGCGCGCTTTCCTTCCGTGATGTCGCGGGAAACTCCCACCAGGCCGGTGATGCGTCCCTGCGCGTCGCGGATGGGCACCTTGGTGGAGGAAAACCAACCCATCGTTCCGTCGGCCCTGCGAACTTTTTCCACCCAGCCAATCAGCGGCTGACCGGCCACCAGCACCAGGCATTCGTCGCGAAGATAATTCTTGGCGTCTTCAAGGGGGAAGAAATCGAAGTCGGTCCTGCCCACGGCCTCGCGCGGGTGATTCAAACCCAGAGCTTTGGCGTGCGCTTTATTGACGCGCACAAAACAGCCGTCGCCATCCTTGAAATAGATGTAGTCAGAGATGTTGTCCATGAGGGCGTGCAGCAGGTCGCGTTCCTGCGCCAGCGCTTGTTCCACCTGCTTGCGCTCGGTGATTTCTGTGGAAATTCCCGCGACAGCGTAGGGAGCCCCTTCTGTGTCGTAGAGCGGAAACTTGACCGAGAGATGTGTGCACGCCTTGCCGTCATGAAAGTTGCTTTCTTCAAATTCCAGCGAAGCCCGTTCGCGCAGCACCCTCTGGTCGTTGGCCCGAAATTTATCGGCCACTTCCTTCGAAAAAAGGTCGTAATCCGTTTTGCCGATTACCTGGCCTGGCGGGATTCCGGACCGGAGCTCGAACGCGCGATTGACTCGAATGTAGCGGCCCGAGGCGTCCTTCAGATAAATGACCGCTGTGGAGTTGTCGAGAATGGCTTTCAATTGCTCCTCGCTCGCCCACAGCGCCTGCTCCCGCCGCTTGCGCTCCGTAATGTCCTGCTTAATGGCGATGAACTGGCTGATCGCTCCCTGAGCGTCCCTTACTGGAGTGATGGTCATCTCCTCGTTATAAAGGGTGCCATCTTTGCGGCGGTTGACGAGCTCACCGTGCCACACATTGCCACCCAAGATGGTCTTCCATAGCTCCTGATAGAAATTCGCGTCGTGGACGCCGGACTTAAATACGCGGGTGCCCTTGCCCTGGATCTCCTCGGCAGAATAGCCGGTAAGCCAAGTGAAGGCGGGATTGACCCAAAGGATGTGCCCTGCGCGGTCGGAGATAACAATGCCGTTGGCGGCGGATTCGAGCGCGGCGGTTTGCAGGCGGGTCCGCACCTCCGCGCGTTTTCGTTCGGTAATGTCCCGCGCAATGGCCGCGGCGCCGGTGATTTTTCCCTCCGCGTCGAGAATCGCCGACAAGGAGAGCGAAATATCGACTCGGCTGCCGTCCTTGTGCACGCGAACGGTTTCGTGACTATTTATCCTTTCGCCGCGCCGAACCTTTTCAAGCAACTTTGGCAATTCCTCAGAACGATCAGGCGGGACCAGCAGCGAGAGAGACTTGCCAATCATCTCCTCCGCTGCATAGCCGTAGACGTCTTCGGCTCCCTGATTCCAACTCATCACTGTCCCATCCAGCGAAATCCCAATAATGCCGTCCTGAGAGGACTCCACGAGGGATGCCAGGAAGGCTCGAGCATCGTCGCCGCGCCGTCGTTCGATAAACTGGGCGAGGCTGTGGGCCACAGAGGTAAACGCCTGTAGGGTTGCCTCGGTCATGGGCTCGCGCGCAAACGCCGCCACTACCCCCAGGATGTGTTCGCCCGCTTTCAGGGGACAACCCGCAAATGCCACCAAGCCTTCCCGCCGCGCCCAATTCCCGTCTTCTAGCCCGGGATCTTCCTGGATCGCGTTTGTAAAAAAGGGCTCACCACTCTCCCCGATTTGCCCCACCTTAGACTTTCCGAGAGGGATGCGCGCGTGACCGCCGTTGATGTGCGTATACATTCCGGCGCTCGCCTGGAGTTCCAGAACCCTTTCTTCTTCGTTCATCGTCCAAACCCGCGTGAACGCGGCGCCAACGCTCCGGACAAGAATTTCGGCGCACTCCTGCAAGCCTTTGCGCAGGCTGTTGGAGCGCGTCAGGGTCAATCCGATCTCGGCCACCAGCGTCGCCAGGCGATGTCGCTTCGCCATCTCCGCCTCGCCCTGATTACGCGCGGTAACATCCTGAATGACGCTGAGAACCGCCTTTCGCCCCCGAAATTCCATGATGTGGATGTCCGCTTCCACATCGACTTCGCGGCCGTCCCGCAGCCGATGACGGCCGTGGTCGTGCCAGCGGGTGTGAAGGGCGCGCGACTGGATGCTGGCCGTTACTCGAGGCGCGATCTCGGGCATCAGGAGGTCGGTGAGACGCATGTTGAGAAGCTCGCCGCGCGTGTATCCGCTGTAGTCTGCTGCGGCGTCATTTACTTCGAGGTACTGGAACGTCTCTGCATCGATGAAAAATGTGGGCAGTGGGCTGGAAGCGAAAAGGGAATGAAACTGTTCCTGGGCCTCCGCCAGAACCTTTTCCGCCAGCTTGCGTTCGGTAATGTCCTCCGCGATACCGACCAGACGGCAAAATTTCCCCTTTTCATCCAGCACTGGAAATACCTGGCCTCGAACGTGCCGGATCGATCCGTCGGGCCGGAGGATTCGGCATTCCGCGCTCGATCGTTTCCCTTGTTGAGCCTGGGTGAAAAGGTTGATTGCGGCCGGACGATCTTCGGGGTGGATTGAGTCGATCCAGGCCTCAGGGTGCTCGATACATTCACGGCGGGAGCGGCCCCAAATGGCGTCGTAGGCAGGACTGAGGTAGGTCAATCGAGGGGGATCTGTCTCGCTTATGAAAAAAACCGCGTTGATGTTTTCTGCCAACTGCCGAAATTGCTCTTCGCTGGCGCGCAAAGCGTCAAAAGCCTGCATGCGGACTGTAATGTCGCGGCCGAAAGTACTCAACAGCCGGCCCTGCGGCGAGTTGAGGGCTGCGGTGGAAATTTCAATGGGAAACTCATCCCCATTTCCACGCAGGGCCATGAGCTTCATCGGCCCGTAGTGCGGGTCCCTGCCTTCACGGTAGGCTTTGTCCAAGTGCGCTTCAAAGACTGCGGCCTGCGCGGGCCGAATTGCGAATTCAACAAATTTTCTGCCCAGCGCGCGCGACCGGGTAATGCCAAAGGTTTTTTCCGCTGCCGGGTTGCAATCCTGGACAATTCCCGACCTGTCGAGAAGCACAATGGCTTCCTGAGTCGTGGCGATGACAGCGCCCGCGAGGGACTCGGCAGGTTGAATTTGCGTTTTGGCGGCTACGATCCCATCGTCCCCACGCGCCAGTTGACGATTTAAGCGCGCAGCATCCAGAACGACGGCGATTTCGTCCGCCAGGAGCTTGCCTCCGGTGACGTCGAATGCGGAAAACTCCGCCAGACTGGGATCCCTCCACACCATCAGGGCTCCGAAGGGAGTGCCGCGCGCTTCCAGGGGATAGGTCAAAACCGAGCCCACCGGCGTCGCAGTTCGCTCAGGGTGCAAAGCAGTCTCGGGATAGAGCGGATCGTAGTTGGGAACGCGATGCCTTAAGGCTTGTTGTGTCAGGCGCTGGGCGACGGCCTTGGTCAAGGGCCCGCAATCCTTGGATAGCTCGATGAACAGGCCCTCGCCTTCGCTCGGAAGAACCGCCAGCGCCGCAGCACTTGCCCGCATTGTTCGCTTGGCCAGTTTGAGGGCGGTTGGAATGCGGTCCTCGGGTTTGAGAGCTGCAAGCGTGGCGAGCGTGATATCATTCAACGTCGAATCGGCCGTCGGCCGTCGAAACGCCAGGGCCCGGGCGACCGCGGCGCGGAGTTGCGCCAAACTGAGAGGTTTCAGCAGAAAATCACAGGCTCCGTTGCGGAGAGCGGCAATCGTGGAATTTACGCTGGCGTGACCGGTGAGAATCATCACGGGAATGTCTCTGTCGATCTCTCTCATCGCCTCAAGCGTCTGGATTCCGCCCAGTCCAGGCATCACGAGATCGGTGATAACCGCGTCGAATCCCCCGCCGCGCAGCAAACCCACGCCCTCTTCACCGCTTCGGGCGACGACCACCTCAAAGCCCTCCGCATTCAACATTACGCTCAAGGTATGGGCCACCAACTCTTCGTCGTCAATGACCAGGATCTTGGCCAGCGCCGGGGGGGCAACAGAATAAGAGGTCGCGGCAGGGATGCCGTGTTCAGTCGCGGGGCTGTGCACAATACTCATAACGGTCCCTTACCGGGGATGGCGCTTCGCGTTGGGGATGGCGGAGACAATACTGCCTGAACGCTCCTCTCAGTACAGGGCGGGCGGGGCCGCCGTCGCATCCACTCCCTCCATTCGTTTCTATCGGCCCAAACCTCGTGCGGCATGAGCCGGGCGCGGAGATTTCTTACTGTCCTTTTAGGAATCCACCTCAATTTGTCGTGGCGGGTCAGTTTGAATGCCGTAGGGGCAGGGCTTGTCCCTGCCCTTCAGCCCAGCGACATCGGGCAGGGCACCCGCGAGGGGTGCCCCTACGCCGAGATTTCAAACTGACCTACTACCCAATTTGTTCGCCGCGTGCGGAAACCAATAAAATCAGGTATTTTGTTGAGGGCCGCGGAGGGGGCGCGTATGAAATATCTGGATTCCTCACCTACACATTTGGGCGAATCGCGAGAACCAAATTACAAAACTCTTATCTTCAAGCTTGCATTTGCCGCCGTGGTCGCAATCTCCTCCGCCCCGGGAGTTTTGGCTTCATCCGAAGGCAATGGTACGTGCGAGAGCCTGGCGACGATCTCCCTGCCACACACTACGGTGACTTTGGCTCAACAAGTGCCCGCAGGCTCATTCACGCCGCCTGCGCCGTTAAAGACTCCAAATGTTTCCCCCGTGAAGCCGATTGAAGGCCTCCCCGCATTCTGCCGGGTGGCGGCAACAGCGCGGCCGGCGGAGGACTCTGAGATCAAGTTCGAGGTCTGGATGCCCGTTGCCGATTGGAACGGCAAGTTTGAAGGAGTGGGCAACGGCGGGTGGGCCGGGACCATTTCCTATGGCGCGATGGCGGCGCTACGACAGGGATTTGCCACGGCGTCCACCAACACGGGCCACGACGGGGCGGGTACCGACGCGAGCTTTGCCGCGGGGCATCCAGAGAAGCTCATCGATTTCGGCTATCGAGCCGTTCACGAAATGACCGAGCAGGCCAAGGCCATCACTTCCGCCTACTATCATTCTCCACCTCGATTTGCTTATTGGAACGGGTGCTCGACGGGCGGACGCCAGGCGCTGATGGAGGCCCAGCGCTTTCCCCAGGATTACAATGGCATTGCCGTCGGCGCGCCTGCCAATTACTGGACGCACCTGCGGTTTGGCTCCATGTGGCCGGCGACGGCGGACCTGGTTGATCCCGCCAGCTACATTCCTCCTGCAAAATATCCGGTCATCAATCGCGCCGCGCTCGCCGCCTGCGACCGTCTGGACGGAGTGAAGGATGGAATCATCTCCGACCCGTTGCGTTGCCACTTTGACCCCGGCGCGATTGCCTGCCGTGGCGCGGACGCAGCCGATTGCCTGACCGCGCCTCAGGTGGTAGCCGCGCGCAAGATTTATGCCGGGCCCCGGAATCCCCGCACCGGCCGGCAGATTTTTCCCGGCCTCGAGCCCGGAAGCGAGCTGGGATGGAAATCCGAGGCGGGAGGGCCGGAGCCCTTTCCGAACGGGCTCACCTATTTCCGCTTCGTTCTGTTCAAAGACCCGCAATGGGATTTTCGCAAGCTCGATTACGACCGTGACTTGATCCTGGTGGAACGTACGCATGGCGCCATCATGAATGCCATTGATCCCCACCTGCAACCCTTCAAGAGCCGGGGCGGCAAACTGCTGCTCTATCACGGCTGGGCCGACAATTTGATCGCGCCGCGCAACAGCGTGAATTACTACCAAAGCGTGCTGGATGCCATGGGCGGCAAGTCGCAAACTGACGGCTTCTTCCGCCTCTTCATGGTGCCGGGAATGGGACACTGTGGTGGCGGCCCCGGCCCATCCACGTTCGACGGCGTCGCCGTGCTCGAGCAATGGGTAGAGCACAGCAAGGTGCCGGACCAAATCGTGGCAACGCACAGCGAAAAGGGTCACCCCGATATGTCGCGCCCGCTCTGCCCATACCCGCAAGTGGCCAAGTGGAAGGGATCGGGGAGCACTAATGACGCCGCGAACTTCGTCTGCACGGCGGAAGGCACCAGCCCCTCTCTGGGCGCGCATCCCTACTGAGGTCAAATCCACTGCCGCCCATCTCCGAATTGAGGGGAACACTGAAGACTTTGCACTGCATAGCGCCTCCTGAATTTGCGTGAATCTCAATCTCCAGCCATAACATCGGCAGATGTCACTTGAAGGATGAGGAAATTCTTACCAAGAGGCGGCGACTTCCGTAAGCGGGCCAACTCCACGCCAAATTGTAGCGGCGCTCTACGAGCGTCGCATTGTACGGGGCTTGCCATGGCAAGCCCCGGCGACGGTCGATAGACCGCCGCTACAGAATTCAAACTGAGACACTATCGTCCAGTTGTGCACCCGGTGCAGTCGGGCTACAATGGATGGGTTGAGCACGCGCACGGCGGTTAGAAATCGCCCCATTACCGCATCGCGAAATCGCATATCCCATGGGTGATTTAATCCAAATCGGTTTAACGCAAAATTCCGTGCGCAAGCCCGAGTGGCTGAAGGTGCGGCTCCCAGCGAGCGAGAACTATTTCGAGCTCAAAGGGATCATGCGCGGCCTGGGCCTGCACACGGTGTGCGAGAGTGCGCGCTGCCCGAACATCGCCGAATGCTGGACGCATCGCACGGCCACATTCATGATCCTGGGCGAGCTGTGCACGCGCCGCTGCGGCTTCTGCGCCGTGCCCAAGGGCATGCCCGCCGGCCAGGTGGATTGGGCCGAACCCGCGCGCGTGGCCGAAGCCGCCGCACACATGGGATTGAAGTACATTGTGGTGACTTCGGTGGACCGCGACGACCTGGAAGACGGCGGCGCCACGATTTTCGCCCGCACCATCGCCGCCCTGCGCGAGCGCATTGCCGGGTGCCAGGTGGAGGTGCTGATTCCGGACTTCCGCGGCTCCGACCGGGCGCTGGAAATCGTGCTCCGCGCCAGGCCCGATATCCTGAACCACAACACGGAGACGGTGCCCCGCCTCTATCCCGTGGCGCGGCGCGGTTCGCGCTATGAGCGGTCACTGCGCCTGCTGCGGCACGCGCGCGAAATTGCGACGGAGATTCCCACCAAGTCCGGCTTGATGGTCGGCCTGGGCGAGACTTTTGCCGAAACCTGCGCGGTGCTCGCGGACCTTGCCGCCGCGCGAGTCGACATTGTCACCATCGGCCAATACCTGCGCCCCTCCGGTGAGCAATTGCCCGTGGCGCGCTTCTACACACCCGATGAATTCGCCGCACTCAAGCAAGAAGGCGAGCGCCTGGGAATTCGCCACGTCGAATCCGGCCCGCTTGTCCGCAGTTCCTACCACGCGCACGAGCAGACCGCAAACCTGAAACAGTGAGACCACCCCCTCAGTGCATTCGCACGGAGCGGCGAGCAGATTGGGAGTGCGGGAACAGCGGCTCCCGCCGTTGCTTCCGCTTGGCATAAGCTGCAGATTACCCGCTGACGGTTCGCGGTTACCTGGACGTACAGGCGGCGATCGGCACATCTGCCGCTTAGAAAAATCGCCCGCGCTATTCTTACGGAAACTTTTGGCCGGGATGGAGGCGTTCGAGTGCCTGGCTGGCGGCGCGGTGGACGGCCTTTTCGACTTCGGAATCCTTCCCGGCGGTGGTTTGCAGGACCTCGCGGTAAATCTTTTCTCCCTCCTGAGGATTTCCCATGCGGAATTGGAGGCTTCCAATCAGCATCGGCCACAGGGGATTGTCGGGAAATTCCTTTTGGAGATCTCCAAACAGGCGCATGGAAACTGCGTATTGTTTTTCGCTACCGCGTGTGTAGTCCTTGGCCAGATAGAACTTCGCTTCCGCCTGGGTAAGTTCGCCCTTCTCCGCGCAGGTTTGGAGCTGCTGGAGTCCTTCGGTGCGGCTACCGCCGGGAAGCGCGATGAAGATGCTCAGAAATTTGACAATGGTGGGGAGCGTATCGACAAAATAATTGTAGATGCCGATGCCCAGGTCGGCGTCGTACAGAGTCGAGTCGAGCTCCAGCGCCTTCAGAAGATGCGTACGCATCTTTTTGCCTGCACGGGCCGTGGCCAGGTCGCGATCGTGAATGCCTTCCAGTCGCCCCCTCAGCGCGTAGGCAAATCCCTCATAGAGCTCGCTGCGCGCAAGGTCCTGGTGGGCGTGAAGGCGCGCCTCCGCTTTTTTAATCGCCACGTTATCGAGATCGTCGAAATGTGAGTCGTAAGGGGTGGACTCGGTGGTGGCCACGTCAAACACGTCAGGGTCAATCAGGTTGGCGGAGACAAAATAAATTTTCCACCACGTGGCGTCGGCTTCCAGGACGAAACCTATGGGGGAATCAGGATATTTTTGCTCGATTTGCTGGAACACTTGCGCGGCGCCGTCCAGGTCGCCATCCATCATCATTTCGCCGCCGCGGGCGGCGTAATGGCGGGCGTCCGCGTCGTTCTGCTCGATCGACGCGGCTAGGCATGGGCGCGCAGCAGCAAGGCACAAAGCCAGCAAGGCGGCGAGCAACTTCATCTTGGTTTGGGTAGAACATTTCATGAGGCTGCCTGAGAGAGAATTATTTTACACCATCCGCACGGCCAAGGGTTTATAGGTAGTGTTTGAATTCTGTAGCGGCGGTCTATCGACCGTCGCAGGGGCTTGTCCGCCGGCTGACGGACAGGCCCTTACAATTCGACGCTCATAGAGCGCCGCTACAATTAGTGCGCGGCGGAGAAACGTGAGAGAATCTCCAGCGCGGAGGTGTTTTGACCATGGAAAAGGTAACTCGGCGGGAATTTCTTGCCACGGGAGTGGCGGCTGCGGCGGTAGGTGGCACGAAGGGAGATAGTGCGACGAGTGGCAACGCCTCGCGCCCTGCGGCCCGCGCCGTCGATCGCCCGCCCAATATTCTGCTCATGATGTCCGACCAGCACACGCCCCACGCCCTGGGAGTTGCGGGCAACACCGTGGCGCGCACTCCCAACCTTGACGCGTTGGCGCACAGCGGCGTGCATTTTGATAGCGCCTACTGCACCTATCCGGTTTGCGTTCCCTCGCGCGCTTCCCTGCTCTCCGGCCTTTACCCGCACAACCATCAGGCCCTTGACAATTCCCGCATCTGGCCGTTCAGGGTCAAGACGCTTGCGCACTATCTGGGCGGCGCCGGTTACATGACGGGACTCATCGGCAAAATGCATTTCGTCGACGCACAAACCCACGGTTTCGACTACAGGCTCGACTTCAATGACTGGCACCAATACCTGGGGCCGAAATCCAAGCTCGTGGCGGAAGAGATCATCGATCCAAACTCGGGATCGGGCCTCCCGCAAATTCCCGACCTGTGGAAGGAATCCGGCGATCCCTGGACGGGGGTCATTGAACGCGACAATCGCGAGGGGTACACCTCCGTCGGCCGCGTCTCCGCGCTAGCGGAGGAAGACCACTTTGAGACGTTTGTGGCGCGCGAGTCCATGCGATTTTTGCGCAACCATGGAAAGCAGCAGCCGTTTTTCCTCGTCAGCTCATTTCTCAAGCCGCACGACCCCTTCATGCCGGCGGAGCGCTTCACCAGAATGTTTCATGCGGAAGATATGCATCTTCCCGAGACTTGGGGAAAAGTTGACCCGGCGACCACTCCAAAGTGGGTGCAGGAAAGGATTCGCTATGACTACGGATGTCCGGAATTGCGCTTTCCGGAGGCCGCCCGGCTTCACACTGCTCTGTATTACGCCAGCCTGGCGCAAACGGACGACAATGTCGGAAAGCTCCTCAGCGCTCTTCGGGAATTGGGCCTTGACGACAACACCATCGTCCTCTACACGTCGGACCACGGCGAAATGCTGGGTGATAAAGGCCTATGGCAAAAAATGACGTTTTATGAGCCCGCGGCGGGAGTACCGCTTCTTTTCCGTGCGCCGGGCGTGACTCCGGCGAATGCCCGCTGCGCGGCGCCCGTCAGCCTGGTGCAAGTGGTTGCGACGCTGCTCGAACTCTGCGGCGTCACCGCGCCCGCGGGGCTCGATGGCTCAAGTTTCGCTCGGCTTCTGCATGAGCCCGGGGTTGAAAATGCGGGCATAGTCTTCGCAGAAATGCGATTGAAAACCAAAAGCCCCGGCGCAATGATTCGCCAGGGCCGCTACAAATACTGCTACTACGTGGACGACCTCGACGAGTTGTTTGATCTTGACTCGGACCCGGGGGAGATGAAAAACCTCGCGTCTCTTCCCGCCTACCGCGAGAAGCGCGCCGAGCTCAAAGAGAAATTATTCGCCTGGCACTCGCCGGAAAGCGAGGTCGGTTAAATCTCAGGTTACGCCGGGTCTCGCCGATAGGTCCCAACGAAAAATCCTCACCACAGAGAACACGGAGGGCCACAGAGAAGTTTCTCTCTGTGAACCTCTGTGTTCTCTGTGGTGAGAGCCCTTTCTTTGTTGCGGCATGGCCACGCTGCGGTGAAGGCTCTCATTCGGTTGAGGTCCGTCGCCCTGTGCTGCATCCCTGCCTTGACTTGGGACGCCGCAAATCCCTCATGGGTGTATCCTATAATTATGCGACCCAGCGGGCCAGCCACGGGAACTTGGCATGGGGCCAAGTCCGCTTTCCTCTTGGCCGCCGGGGCGTGCATGCTGGCGTTGGGCGTTCAAAGCGCCATCGCGCAAGCGCCCACGCTCCAAGCTCCCGCCGCAACCCCCGAAGTGACGGAAGCATCCACGCCGCAGGATTTCCTGAAACACGGCAACGAAGCGGCGCGGAGTAACAAATGGGACGAGGCGATTGCGGCCTACAAGAAGGCCCTTACCCTCAAGCCGGATTACGTTGAAGCACACTACAATCTGGGCAACGCCTACACCGCGGAGCAGAAAACCGGCGACGCGATGAAGGAATACCGGGAAGTGCTGCGCCTGCGCCCGGATTTTCCCGGTGTCCACGCGAACATCGCCGCGCTGGAAGAAGCCGGCGGGCAGATTCCCGAGGCCATTGCCGATTGTCGCGAGGAGGTGGGCGCGCATCCGAACAACCCCGCCGCGCACTTAAGCCTGGCCAATGCTCTAACCTTGAATCGCTCCTACAGCGAAGCCCGGCTTGAATACCGCGCGGCTCTGGCACTGGCGCCGCGCGATTCGGGAATCCACACGGCCCTGGCGGCCATGCTCTTGCAATCCGGCGACACCGCGGGGGCGGGCGCGGAGTTTCGCCAGGCCATCGAGTTGAACCCCGAGAATCCGGACGCACATTCCGGCCTGGCCGCGACGCTGATCCAGGCCGGAGATCTTCCCGGCGGCATCAACGAATATCGCACCGCGGCCCGCTTGCGCCCCAACGACCCGGAAATTCACATGACCCTGGCCGGGGCGCTGCGCGACACCGGGGATTTGAGCCAGGCCATCGAAGAATATCGCGTGGCCATACAACTTCGGCCCAACCAGGCGGACTACCATTACGCGTTGGCTCTAGTCATGCGCGAGGCGGAGGATTACGGCGGGGCCATCGAGGAGTTGAGGCGGGTTATCCACCTTCGCCCCGATAATGCCCGCGCCCATGCGGACCTTGCCGCCGCTTATCTTTCCGTCAGCGATCATCCCGCGGCCGTCAGCCAATACCGCGAGGCAATTCGCTTGGACCCCGCCGACGCTTCGCTGCACGAGGAGTTGGGCCTGGTGCTGCGCAAGACGGGCGATTTGACCGAGTCCATCCGCGAGTTGCGCAAGGCCTCCGAGCTTTCCCCCGACGCGCCCGAATATCATCGCAACCTGGCGGAAGCTTTGGAATCTTCCGGCGACATGGACGGCTTCGTGCAGGAATACCGCGAAGAAGTGCGCCTGCGCCCCGATGATGCGGACGCCCACGCGCACCTGGCCAACGCCTACCAGTCCGCCAAGGAACTGACCAAGTCGTTGGATGAATATCGCGTAGCACTGGAGCTCGAGCCGAAAAGCCCGGAATTTCATTTCCGCGTGGCGCTGGTTTTGGAAGGATTGGAAAGGCCGGCGGAGGCGCAAACGCAGCTTGAGCAGGCGCTCAAGCTGCGGCGAGACTATGCTGAGGCGTTGGTGGCTTTGGCGGATCTGCTGGTGCAGCAGAAAAACTTTGCCCTCGCCGTGCCCACCTATCGCGATGCGCTGAAATTGCGCCCCGATGATCCGACCTTGCATCGCCACCTGGCTGCGGCGCTGCGCGCCAACGGCGACGCGCCCGGAGCCACCACCGAGGAGGAAGAGGCCGTGCGGCTTGACCCCACGAATT
>JASHSC010000265.1 GCA_030036915.1 Terriglobia bacterium | reverse complement strand
ATCCTTTGACGATTACCTTGCCCAGGCGCCGCCGGGCTCGGAGAGGAACGCGTTGTTTCGCATGACGATCAGCTACTGGGATATGGCAGCTTCATTGGTGAACCACGGGCTCATCAACGAGGACCTTTTCTTTGAGAACAACACGGAATTCTGGATCGTTTGGGACAAGGTCAGTAACTTTGTGCCGGCCCTTCGAGAGAAGAACAAGAATCCCATTGCGTGGGGGAACCTGGAGACATTGGCAGGGAAGTACGAAAAGTGGATGTCCAAACGGGCACCCGAGGCATTGGCCGCTCTGCGGCAGAGGCTGGCCGCCAGTGCTCCTGCTAAGCCGGAGTAAACACAGCATCAGGGATGGCCCTATCACGAATGCTGCGTGACCTTAAACCTCCACAAAACAAATCGGGGCCAAGCGCTGTTGCACGCCCGGCCCCGAAGTTACTCTTTGAACTCCAAGATTTAAATTCGAAGCACTAATTCGGCAATTTCACGGTCACGGTCTTGACCTCTGTATATTGCTGGAGGCCGTATTCGCCGAGCTCGCGTCCAATGCCCGATTGCTTGAAGCCGCCAAACGGCGCCGCGGCGTCAAAGATGTCGTAGCAATTCACCCACACCGTCCCGGCACGCACGCTGTTGGCAATGGAATAGGCTTTGCCAATGTCACGCGTCCACACGGCAGCCGCCAATCCGTATTCCGTCCGATTTGAGCGCTCCACCACTTCTTCGATGTCCTTGAACTTCAGGATGCTCATGACGGGACCGAAGATTTCTTCCTGGGCGATCTTCATGTTGTCCTTGACGTCGGCGAAAACCGTGGGCTCAATGAAGAATCCCTTGTTGCCCACGCGATTGCCGCCGGCGAGCAGGGACGCTCCATCCTTCTTGCCGGAGTCGATGTAGCTCATGACTTTTTCGTATTGAATGTCATCCACCTGCGGGCCCTGTTCGCTCGCGGGATCGAAGGGATTTCCCACCTTGCGCTTCTTGGCGCGGGCTACGCTCTTTTCCACGAATTCGTCGTAGGCTTTCGCTTCCACGAACAAGCGCGACCCGGCGCAGCAGCATTGGCCCTGGTTGAAGAAGAGTGCGAAGTGGGCGCCCTCGATGGCGGCGTCCATGTCCGCGTCGGCGAAGACGATGTTGGGGCTCTTGCCGCCGAGTTCCAGCGTGACGCGCTTGAGATTGGATTTCGCGGCGGCTTCCATAATCAGGTGACCCACTTCGGTTGAGCCCGTGAAGGCCACCTTGTCGATTCCGTGATGCCATGCGATCGCGCCGCCGGCGGTGGGTCCGTAGCCGGGGAGAATGTTCACGACGCCGGCCGGGAATCCCGCCTCCACCAGCAATTCGCCCACGCGCAGGGCGGTGAGAGGAGTCTGCTCGGCGGGCTTCAGAACTACGGTATTGCCCGCGGCGAGCGCGGGGCCAAGCTTCCAGGCCTGCATCAGCAGCGGGAAATTCCAGGGAATGATCTGGCCCACCACCCCCACGGGTTCGTGCCGGGTGTAGCAGAAATAGTCTCCGGCAATGGGGATGGTCTTGCCCTGAATTTTGTCCGCCCAGCCGGCGTAGTACCGGTAGCAGGCGATGGTGAGAGGCAGGTCGGCCGCCTTGGCAACATTATAGGGCTTGCCGTTGTCGAGCGATTCGAGCCGCGCCAGCTCATCGGCATTCTTCTCGATCAGGTCGGCGAGCCGGTGGAGCAATTGGCCGCGCTCGGCGGCCGACATCTTGCGCCATGGCCCTTTTTCGAACGCCGCCCGCGCGGCATGCACCGCCTTGTCGACGTCCGCCGAATCGGCTTCCGCCACGCGAACGATTTCATCCCCTGTCGCGGGATTGACGGTGGGAAACGTCTTGCCTGAAACACTGTTCACCCATTGGTTGTTGATCAAAAGTTTCGTCGCCCGGACGGCGACATTTGCCTCCAGGGCAGCACTCGTGGTCGCCATAAATTCCTCCTTAAAGTCTTGATTTGAAAATGCCGGAAAATGCCGGACGTCTATCATGTAAAACAAACACACAGGTTGATACAGAGACCCGCAATTTTATCTTGCTGAATCCCGTTCCACCTTCCATTATGCGCGCGTGGAGGTGAGCCTCAAGGCCCAACGGTTGAAAACCTCCCGCGCAATTTCCTTCAACACCGGCAAGCGGTGCGGAATTTCGGCAGAAATTTTCCCTGCGTCGCCACCTGCCTCGCGCAGCTCCTCTCCAAAGGCCGAGAGCATGCCGGAAATCTGTTCCTGCGTTACTTCCAGGTGGAACAGAATCCCATGAGCGTTCGTTCCATAGCGGAACGCCTGGCAGGGCGTCCATTCCGACGACGCCAGACTTACGGCCTTCCGGGGGAGCGAGAAGACATCGCCGTGCCAGTGGAAGGGCAAAATCTCCGGGCCGAAGCCGGCGAAGAGCAGGTCATGCCCGGCACTTTCCGTGAGCGTTACCGCGTGCCATCCCAGCTCCTTCCATTTTCCTTTTCTTACCTCCGCGCCCAGCGCGGCTGCCAGCAACTGGCTTCCCAGGCAGACTCCCAGGACCGGTGTTCCTGCGGAAAGCGCCGATTCAATCAGGCGCATTTCATCGCGCAGGAAGGGATATTGCGCTTCTTCATACACGCCCATCGGCCCGCCCATGACGATCAGGCCCGCCTTCCCCGCCATTTCCGTCGGCACGGGCCTGCCCGCATGAGTTTCGATGTATTCAAACCCGATTCCGTGGCCTCGCAGCGCGTCTTCGATGGTTCCCAGTGTTTCACTGGCAGTATGTTGAAGTACCCAGACACTTTGCAACGCTCAACGCCTTTCTGCTTGCGCGCGGGCCAAACAAATCAATTGCCCTGAGCCGTTATCATCTCAGGGAACCTTCACTACCTCGATGCTCTCCACCATGCGAATCCATCGCGCCGGCTTCTTTTCTTGTGGAACCACTATGCGCAATGGGCCTTGCGGATCCGGCAGGGGCTTGCCGTCAACCGTATCCGCCAGGATGATGCGCTGCGACGCGTCGGAAAAGTCGGGATCGAGTTCGGGCAGCGCAAAAATGACGCGATAACCATCTTTGGCGGTCACCAGGACGTAGGTCGCCATGGCTTTGCCGCGCAATTGCCCGCCCATCGTAGCGCCGGCTTTCTGCAAAATTTCGGTAAGGGTCACTCCCTCGAACGTCCCGGTTGTGCCGTGTGCGCTCGCCGTAACCTTAATCCGCGGCATCGCAGCCAGGTCCTGAAGCGTCAGGTTCAAGGGTTGGGTTACGGCTCCACTTACGCGCAGGACTACACCTGCAGAAGTTTGGGCGGGCGGCGCAGCCACATGAAGCGCCAGGAAGAGGAGTGTGCATGCCCCCATGGCCCTAAAACCTAGCACCATTCATGGGCAATGACAACTCCTAATGCGGAAATAGGGGGAGATGCGCGTTGACGGACCATCGCGCCCGGAATAAGATGGCCGGCGAGGTGAATCGAAATGACCCGTCAGGAAGCAACGGAGAAAATTCTTCAGGCCAAGCAGACGCGCAACATTTCGTTTGAGGAAATCGCTCGCGCCGTGGGCCGGAACATCGTCTGGACCACGGCCGCGCTACTGGGCCAGGCAACGATGAGCAAGGAGGAGGCGGAGAAGGTCGTCGCCTTGCTGGGACTGGACGCGCCTGTCGCCGTGGCCCTGCAAACCATTCCTACCAAGGGCTCGCTGGACACGACAGTTCCCGTTGATCCCTTGATTTATCGTTTCCACGAGATCACCCAAGTCTACGGAACCACGATCAAAGCCATCATTCATGAAAAGTTCGGCGACGGCATTATGAGCGCCATCGATTTCACCCTGGAAATCGAGCGCGTTCCGGACCCGCACGGCGATCGAGTGAAAGTCACTTACAACGGGAAGTTCTTGCCCTATAAGAAGTGGTAAAGCCGCCGCAAGCCCCGATCATGCGGGCTGCTTCAGGGCGCAGCTTTCCTTCGAAAGACCAGACAATGTTATCTGACGTATTCGGTGACGAAACCGTGCGCTGGACCTTCAGCGACTGGCCGCCCTCAGAGAGCGTCCATCGTTCCTTGCTGCTGAGGGCGAGGTGGGTTTGGCCATCCTGGGTTTCCGCGTACGCGGTCGATAGGTCCAATGACTTTCCACCCTTCGACCACTTGGCCATGAGCTGGACAGTGCCATAGCCACTGACCTGCTCGGTGGTCTTCTTCCCGTCCAAATTGTATGTAGCCTGGGTGGGGATCGTTTGCATTGCCAAGGAACCGGGACCGCTGCTGCCTGGAGTCGCGTCGTCCATGGTTCCACCGCTTCTCACCAGCCCGCCGTTCGCGGCCTTCGAGCTCTGCGATTGGGCATTGGCTTCGTTCTGAAGAGTCTGGAGATTACTGCTGTTTCCAGACCCCTGCCCACTGGTCTCGGCTGCTCCGCCGGGTTGGCTTGTAACCATAAGCTGGTTCCCGTCCTGCTTGATCGTCATCGCGTAGTTGGCAAAACCTTTGGGTACAGATTTCCGGTGGGTACAGATTTCCGGCTTTCTTTGTCGAGCGCCCAGGTGCCCGAGTAATCATTCTGCGCCGCCATGGCGGAAAGCGCATACAGGCACAGTGCTGCTCCGGCGACGCCGATTACAACCGTTCTTCTCATAGGACACTCCTCTCAGTGGGCGATAAGATAACCTTCAAACTGCTTTTGCCAGGCCTCGGGCGTTGTGTGAATGGCCCGGCCAATGAAAGACGAACGCAATCGAACGAGCTCGGGAAGGTTCCGGCGGGCGATAGCATAGCGGCGGAAGCGCGGCTGGATCGCCAGCGAATCGTCCGGCAGGTAGATGGGCTCGCGGCGGAAATTCAGCAGCACGATAGCGCGATTCAACTGGCGAATGGCGGATTCAATTAAGGCCGGACCCTTTGAGGCGTCCTGCAATTGCGCGGCCTGCTCCGGCGAGACAAGGCGGAAGAAATAAGTGGCGCGCCCGGAGCGCGAAGTGGCTTCCCAGGCCACGAGGTTGTCCGGCAAACTTGCGCCGGCCTGCGCCGCCAGCGGCAGAAAAAACCAGTGAAGAATGGGCGGCTCCTCGCTCCTGTCGCGCAGTTCGGAATCCTCGGCGAACTCTCCTGCCGCCGTGCCTGCGGCCTTAGCTTCTTCTGCATCGGCGGCGCTGGCTTCCTGCTCGCGCGCGTTTTTTGCTGCTGCATCTTCGTCGGCGCGCAGGAACTTGAACCCCGAAAAGTAATTTCCGGCCGGAACGTGTTTCATCAGGGCATCGTAGTAGGGCTTCAACTTCTGATCCACGATGTTGGCCGCCAGCGCCTGGTCAACCTTGGGGTGAAGGGCGCGCAGTTTGTTGAGCGAGGCGGCGCGGCCTTCGGTCATCAACACCACGGCCTGCTGGAATTGATCGGGATCAAGAAACGGAAACAGTCCGTGTACGGTCTCGGCGCCGCGCTGCACGACTTCGTCGCGCGTGGTGGTCAACTTTTCCCGGAATTCCTCCGTGCGCTTGCCGAGCTTCGAGAATGCCAGCCGCTCCTCGCCGGATGCAACCGTCACCGTCCATGAGGTTTCGTCAAAGCTTACCGAGTCGATATCGGCGAGCCGCCATTGCAGGCCCGTGGCCTGTGCGGGAAGCACGGCCAGGTTGCTTTTGAAGAGCCGAATTTCCGCCGGACTCGTGAAGGCGCGCCCCGGCGATTCCAGGCGAACCGTTCCGTCGAAGCGAGTGATTTCCTCCAGGTCCTCCAGCAGCAGGCACTGTAGCAGACGCTTACGATACGCTTCCAGCAAATCGTGACAAAGGTTCTGAAACGTCTTGGCAAATTGGCTCAACAGAATTTTCTTGCCGGTGAAGAGGGTAAGAGTCAGCTCGTAATCGCCCGCAAGGAAAATATCAATGTCGCCCAGGTCGAGGGCAAGAGGCGCGCCGGAAGCCGGCGTCAGGGTGAGGGTATCTGTCTCAAACGATACCCGGCAGGGACCGGCCTGGGTGGCAGACCCATCTGGATTCACGTATTGGAATTTTCCTGAAAAGGTCGGCATGGGTTAAACCAGTGGATAGTGCAAAAGACCCCTCACCCCGACTCCCGTCCCCCTCTTCCCTCTCCCCCGGGGAGAGAGAAGAGGGGGAGAAGGGGGATAGGGTGAGGGGTTGTTTGCCGCGGCGGCGGTCAGGTCCTCGAGGGGCCAGACACCGCAAAAGCGTCCCCGCTTTGCCGGAGGATGTTTGCTTGCCCAATCACAAGATCAGGTAATCTTCTGCCCGCACTCAGGACAAAACTTGGTTCCCGCTTCGAATTTGGTGCCGCAGCGCGGGCACTCCGTCTTGGCGTGGAGCGGTTTGCCGCATTCGGGACAGAACTTTGCACCCTGCGTGCGCGCGCCGCAACTGGGGCAGAGC
>JASHSC010000264.1 GCA_030036915.1 Terriglobia bacterium | reverse complement strand
AAACAATTCGGTCTTTCTGCGCCGCGAAGCTTCCCCACAGGCTTCGGCAAGCAGCAGGATTATCCGCACCTTGTCTGGCTGGGCAATTGCAAAAACGTCCGCATCACCGGACTGGAATTCCTGCACTCGCCCAGTTGGACGTTTGCGCTTTATAACTGCTGGCGCGTAGTGGTGGACGGCATTTACATTTACACCAGCTTAAAGGAAGCCGTGTGGGCCGATGGCATCGACATTGTGAGCAGCCGCGACATCAGCATCTCCAACAGCACCATTGAGACCGGCGACGACTGCATCGCCATCGTGTGCGGCATCGCGGAGTGGGGATACGACTATCCCACCGAGAACATCACCATCACCAATTGCCGCTTCTCCTCCGCCTCCGCCGCCATCAAATTCACCGAGGCGGATACGCGCCTGGTGCAGCACGTGCTCGTCAACAATTGCACCATCTTTAACACCAATCGCGGAATCACCTTTCAGCTCGCCAGCAGCGGCACCGTTCGCGACGTGGTGTTCTCCAACATCACCATGGACCTTCACCGGTTCGACTGGTTTTGGGCGGGCGACGCCAACGCCTTCAATATCGAAATCCACCGCGAGAGCGAGTATAACCATGAGCCGCCCAAGCCCGGCGAGCCCGGCCCCGGCCACATCGAGGACGTCATCTTTCACGACATCATCGTGCACTGCCAGGGATCTTCGCACATCGAGGGCCACCCGGAAAGCTGGCTGGAGGGCGTGACTTTCGCCAACATCAAGTTTTTCATCGCGCACGATCCGAAATCGCTTTACGACACCGCGGCCTCCGCCATGGTGTTCAAGCGCGTGAGGAACCTGAAACTTCAGAACATCGAAGTGCACTGGGAAAAGCCTGCGTATGAAAAGTGGGAAAGCGCGCTTCAGGTGGACGACGTGGACGGTCTTGAACTGAATGGCTTCCAAGGGAATTCTGCATGGCCGGAGAAAAATATTCCGGCACTGGAATTGAATCGCGTGACCAACGCCAACGTGAGCAATCTGGTGGCGCCACCCGGAACGAACGTGTTTTTGAAAATCGCCGGCGCCGGGACGCGCGACATTCATTTGTATGGCAATGATTTTCACCAGGCGGGGGTGCCCTACAAGCTTGCCCCTGAGGTGAAGCCCGGAAACGTAACCGCGCTGGATAACTTTTTGCCGGCAAAATAGCGCGGTCACGGCACGCAGTGAATTAGGAGGAGAAAGGCATTTAATCAAGTGATTTTTTTCTACGTCGTCATCGGCCTCTTCGGCCTAGTGTTCGGAAGCTTCCTGAATGTTTGCATCGCGCGCCTGCCGCGCGGGGAATCCATCGTGCTTCCCCGCTCGCATTGCCCGCGCTGCAATCATGCCATTCGCTGGTACGACAACATCCCGCTGATTAGCTACCTGATCTTGGGCGCGAAGTGCCGCGATTGCCGCGCACCGATTTCGCCAATTTATCCCTTCATCGAAGCGCTCACGGCGGTCATTGTCTGCCTGACGTTTTATGTTTACGGCCTGGGGCCCGAATTTGTGAAGTTCGCTCTGTTCGGCATGCTGCTGATTGTTCTGATTTTCACCGACCTCTTCCACCGCCGCATCCCCCACGCCGTGACGATTTTCGGAATCAGCTTGGGCTTAATCCTGAGCATCTTTGTTCCCGTTGACGATCAGCCGCTGGCGTGGGTCCTGCGCCATTGGTACGTTTATCTCGATGCATCGCTCGCCTCCTTCCTCGGAGCCGTCGCGGGCGCCGCGGTGGGCGGAGGACTCTTCTACGCCGTGGGTGAAATCTTTTACCATGCCGGAGGGAAGCAGAAAGAATATCTGGGCTTCGGCGACGTCATGCTGATGCTGATGGTGGGAACCTTCTTGGGTGTGCCGCTGACCCTGGAAACGATTCTCCTCGGCTCACTGGCGGGCTCGATTCTGGCCGTTACCATGACGGTCCTGAGCCGTCGCTTCCGCACCTACGCCTGGCCCTACGGAACTTTTTTGGGAATCGCCGCAATTTACGCCGGTTTAAATGGCGACCGGCTGCTCAATTGGTATTTGCATTTCTCAGGAATGGCGCGATAACTGCGTAACAACTCGTGATTAATCATCCCCCGGCTCTGCCGAATAAGCGTTAACCTAAGAACGTCAGGTAAATCGTTTACGCTGGCGCGGTGTAGCGGCGAGAAGCTTACTGATGATCGGCCATGGATGAATCACCGTCGCCAGCCTTTGTGGTCGTAGCAGCGCCGCGCCTACCTGACGAGACGATACATGAAGTCAATTTCCCGCCATCGGCTGCGACGGGGTTGCCAGGGGGTAGCCCCAGGGGAAAAACGAAGCCGCAGCATCCACCATGCGTTCGATCAAGAGCCCGACAAAGAGCTTTCCTTGCAGCCAGGCCTGCGCGCTGAGAGGGTCTTTCTTGGGGAGGTGACCGAGGCCGAGGATCGACTTCATCCGTTTGAAGACTAGCTCGATTTGCCAACGCAAACGGTAGAGTTCGAGAATCTCGGCAGCACGGAGTCGCTTCAGGCTGGTCCAAAGGATGAAGTACTCAGCCAATTCCAGCGAGAGTGGGGAGACGGGCTCCTGGTCTCGCCGTGCCCTACGCAGCATCCGTTCACGAGTCCAGCGCGTCACCTCCGCACTCTGCCGCAGCGCCACCGTGCGCCCGGCGATCCAGCCGTCTTGCGAATCTTTGATCCAGGACGAAAACTCTGCGGGTGAGTGGCCTTTTAGGGTTCGCATCTGAGCTGCCCAATCGATCCGCCGATGATGGGAATCAAACAAAGGTAGGGCCATCCGGTTGAGGCGTACGATGACGTCGCCGCCACCCTCCAGCACGTAGGCCACGCCGGGTGGCGCCGCATAGACGCGGTCGCCCAGCATGATGTCGCCCGGGCTCACCGGCACACGCCGAAAGGTCTCGCCGCTCTGCCGCAATTCCCTCAACTGAAGAAAGTCGCACTGCAAATCGGCGAGGTTGACGGCGTAATGCACCCTCCAGTCGCCCCCCGTACTCCCCGGCTCACAGACCGTCGTCGCATCCACCGCTCGCACCCTGCGGCCCACCGCGCCCAAGGGCCACGCTGCCGTCCCGCGCTCCTGCTGCGCCAACCAACGTAGCCAAGGCCCGGCCGCGCGCAGACGCTTGAACACTCCCACCGAACTGATCGTTCCCAGTCCGGAAGTTTGCGCGCGCGCCGCCGTTTCGGCCAACGAGCAGCCGTTCGCCAAGCGCAGCAACAGAATTCGCAACACCGTCTCCGGGTTCTTGATATAGCGGACTCGCCGCATCGCTCCGCATAACCGCGCCTGCGCTTCCCATCCCTGAGGAAGAAACCTTTGTAATACCTCCCAGTTCTCAAACGTCTCGTTCTGAAAGGAAGTCCTCATGGGCGAAATGATATCGCGGTCGCCCAAGAAGTACAACAGTTAGGTTAACGCTTATTCGGCAAAGCCGGAGGCTTTTGCGGTGGCTGGCCCCTCAAAGGGGCCTGACCGCCAAGAAACCCCTCACCGGTCCCGACCCATCGGGACACCCTCTCCCCTTGGAGAGGGAAAACCATTCCACCCTTCTCCCTAGGGGAGAAGGTGGCTGAGGGACGAGGTCGGATGAGGGGTCTTTTCATGAGCTTTCGCCGGCTAAAAGCCCCAAGGGACATACATGGCAGCCAGCGCCTCCTGATCGGTTTTGCCGTCTGCAGCGCAGCCGGGGAGTTCCGGCACCTCGGCGATAAACGCCTGGTCCTCCTGGCTCCAATAGATGATGACTTCATATTTCGGCGTCACGGTTCGCCTCCCAATTTGTAGTTCGTTATAACCTGATGAATTCAAGTCGTAGGGGCAGGCCTTGTGCCTGCCCTTCGCCGCGGCCATGCCGCGGCGGGACGCTCGCACGGGGTGCCCCTACGACTGCCTAGTTCGGGCGGATTCTGCCGTGGGAACCACTGGGTATCTGTAGGGCCCAGCGGTGCTGGGCCGGGCCGAATCCGTCAGCCGACGGATTCGGACCTACAACGCAGGCAAGCACAATTCAATGCTTCAGCCACTTGACCAAATTCTGGAAAATCTTCAACCCATCCTGGGAATAATGCG
Organism: Terriglobia bacterium; assembly: GCA_030036915.1. GTDB lineage: Bacteria > Acidobacteriota > Terriglobia > UBA7540 > UBA7540 > Bog-366. The sequence goes on along the minus strand of JASHSC010000264.1, from coordinate 2,351 downwards.
CGGGCAGGGCGGCGCGTTCGGGGTGGGGCATCAGGCCGAGGACCAGGCCGGTTTCGTCGCAGATTCCGGCGACGCCTCCGGGCGAGCCGTTGGGGTTGGCGGGGTAATCCATGGTGGGGCGGCCGGTTTCGTCGCTGTAGTAGAACACGGCTCGCGCCCCTTCCGGCAAGTTTGATGCGCAGAGCAGCGGGCGGCCCTCTCCGTGCGCGGTGGGCATGCCGAGAATCTGGCCGTCCAGACCCTCGGTCCACACGCACTTCTGCGCGGAGACAATCAGGCGGATCTTGCGATCTTCAAATCGCGCGGACTGATTCTCAATCAGCGCCATGCCGCGCTGGCCGGGCGTGCGGCCGGGCAGAATCCCCGCCTCCGTCAGCACCTGATAGCCATTGCAGATTCCCAGCAGGGGCTTCTTAGCCTCAAGAAACCGCGTAAGCTGGTCGCGCAGGCGGGCCACCAGCATGGTGCCGAAAATTCTTCCCGCGCCCAGGTGGTCTCCATAGGAGAAGCCTCCGGGAACGACCGCGGCCTGGAAATCATCCAGCTTCGACGCGCCATCCATCAGGTCCTTCAGCAGCACCAGTTCCGTCTTCCCGCCCGCCAACTCAATGGCCGTGGCCGTTTCTTCGTGGCAATTCGTTCCCGGCGCATAAAGAATGGCGGTCGTCGCCTGCATCATTTCACCACCTCACGAAAAGTTCGGCTCCAGATTTCCGCCAACTTGGATATCGATTCCTGCCAGGCGGTCGAATTGCCGTCTCGAAGGGTCAAGCTTGGCTCAGCCGTAACGCTGCCCACGAAGTAATGCGGAATATTTTTGGGACCTTCGAAGTCCGGAGCGACTTCGAGCAGGCAGGCGCCAATAGACTCGCCGAAAAGGTAGCCGTCGCGGCGGCCGGGCGGAAATTTCGTGAAGTCCACTTCCGCGCCCAGGCCCGACCCGAGCGCGGCTTCGAACAGCCGCAGCAGCAGCCCGCCTTCCGCGATCGCCGAGGCGGAAACGAAGGCGCGGCGAGCGTGCAGGTTCAGCAAATAGTCCCATTGCGCTTTCATCGAATTCGCATCACCGGCCTGAAACAAGCGGCCGCCGCGCTGGCCATGCGTATCCGCGTAAACCGTGCCTCCCAGGGCGTCGGGATCAGTGCGGCCCACAAGCAGCAGCCGGTTCCCCGGGCGCTTGAATTCCTTGGTCACGATCGATTTCACGTCGCGAACGCGGCCCATCACTGCCACAGCCAGCGTGGGGGGCACGTCGATCCGCCGGCCTGCCGCCTCAAATGTCCCTGAGCTAGAGTCCTTGCCTGAAATGAATGGAATGCCGAGCTCAACGGAAAGCCCGGCGATGGCGTCCACCATCTCCACAAGCTCGAAGGCGGTTTCCGGGCGGACGCGCGGTGTATAAAAATTGTCGCACAAAACCATTTCGCGATAATCGGCGCCCCCCGCCACCGCTTTGGTAATGGCTTCGAGCATCATCAGGCGCGCCATGCCCGCGGGATCGATTTCGCCATAAAAGGGATTGAACGCCAGCGTGGTGATAACCCCCTCTGCCCTGCCCCGCAGCGGAACGGAGACGTAAATGTTGGTCGGCATCCGGCCCGAAATTCCATAAGGCCCCACGGCGGTGCGGCCCTGCACGGTGGAATCAAAGCGCGAGCCCGCCGGGCTCTGGTCGCAGCAGTGATAATGGGACAATATGTCTGAAATGGATTTGCTCCAGCCGCTACCACATTGTGCGTCCGGGAGTCGTTCAGGGGCTCCGTCCCTACCCACTTTGGTAGTAGGCGTTGCGTCGATTGGGCACGCGTTCCAGAGGAACGGCATCTCCAAATCCACGACCTTGAGCCCTTGCCATGTGGCCTCGAGTCGATGCGTATCCGTGAAGCGTCCGAGAATGCACGAGGCAATTTCGAATCGGCACAGGATCGCGAGCGCCTCCTCCAATTTTTCCGGTGGCACCGCCATGAGCATGCGCTCCTGCGATTCGGAGAGAAGAATTTCCCACGCCGTCAGGCTTTGGTCTTTCAGCGGGACGTTGTCCAAATCGATCGCCACTCCGGTCTCGGCGCCCATCTCGCCGGCGGCGCATGAAATCCCACCCGCGCCGAGGTCGGTGATGGCGCGAATGCAGTCGCGGTCGCGAAGAATGGGAATGGCGGTAGTGAATCGTCGCTCCGTGATGGGATGCCCAATCTGCACTGCGGCCGATTCCTTTTCTAAAGTGTCACCGGTCATTGCGGCAGAGCTCGCGGTGGCGCCGTGAATCCCATCGCGCCCAGTTGCGCCGCCGAAGAGCACTGCCACATCACCCGGTCGGGGCGCATCTTTGAGCGCATATTTTTTCGGGATCA
>JASHSC010000263.1 GCA_030036915.1 Terriglobia bacterium | reverse complement strand
TTGCTCCCGGAGCCTTTCCATTCGCCGGTCGCGAGGCCCCAGACGTTTGAAGCAATGATGATGGCCGACATGAACAGCGGCCACCCGAGCACCGGGCCCATGCTTCCGAGGCCGGCAAGCACCGCGCCATAAATCACCGTGCTGATGAACCACAAAAATCCCATGATGGCGCCGAACACCCAATTGCGCCCCGTGCCGGGCGCGAAAAACAGGCCCGCCGTGCGATTCTTTTTCCAAAGATAGATGCAATAGATGATGTAGGGAATGAATGAAGCCGTCATGACCGGCGCCCAAATGACGTTGGCCTGGCTGCTGGGGGAAGCACCGTGTGCAGCGGCGATGGATAGCAGCGATTCTCCATAGGCGTAGGCGAAGTTATTCATCGGCGAACCAAGTCCGGCGAGAATGCAGATGAATAGTCCGGCGGCGAAGCTCATTTTGACCGCTGCGGATTCACGGGGCCGGTCGGACTCTCCCAGATGTCTATCCTTCAGCATGCCGGCCACTGCGCACCCCACAATACCGATCACAATCAGGAACACGCCGATGAAAATCATCGTCCCCTGAGGAGTGAAGACCCGGTCGGGGTGTTTCGCCAGCAAGGGAACCAGAGACCCGAGTACAGTGGATATTCCGATGGCGATGGCAAAGTTCAGGGCCATGCCGATGGCCGCGATACCGAGCCCGAAAAAAATCTGCGCCAGGCCAAAGGCAACTCCAAAGGCAATCATCAGCAGCAGCGATTTGGTTTCAGCGCTGGCGTAGACTGCCGCGGCATCGGGAATCGTGAGGAAAGCGATCAGCCAGGGAAACACCACCATGCCAAAGACCGCCCACACGGACCAGATGTTTTCCCACTTCCAGACCTTGGCGTATTTTATGGGCGCGGGAAAACTCCCGTTGATGATGCCTGCGATGATCGACAGAATGATTCCAAGCGACAGACCCGACATGGACAAACCTCCGAAAATTGGCTGAGGGGATTGACTTCAGGGTTCAACCGATCCAAACAGCGCACCCGCGGCCGGCCCCGGAAGTGTGGGGAAGATTACCACTAGAACGTCCGGCTGTCACTCAAAGTTGTGCGGCAAAAAGGAAGAAAAGCACTACGGCACCAACATCACGGGCGCACGCCAGTAGGCGCTTCTTTGTGCCGTGGGATCCAGCACCGTCACCTGGCATTGATACTCGCCGGGCGCGAGGTTAGAGAGAGGAATATTGAAGGTCAGCGGCATGGTCTTCAGGCGATTATTCATGCCGCTGGTCACCTCAATGGGCGGCGTCTCAAACGTTTTCTTTTGGGCCTGGTAGAAACTCACGAAGGCCACGAGCGGCTGCGCGGCCGGCGCGGTCTGCTCGTAGGCTTGCAGGTAAATGTACATGTCGCGGCTCTTGCTGAAAACCCGCGTCACGCTGGGAATCAGCTTCTGGCCTTCCACCACCAGCGGGTTGGTGGCTTCCTCGCGATCCTTGCTCTTGACGGCGTTGTAGAGGGCCTCCTTCAGGTCCACGCGCTGGCTGCTGAGCACGACGGAGCTGATGGCAATTCTCTGCTCTTCTTTATTCAAGTTGGGAATCACGAAGTTAGTCTGATACGTCCCAATCCTTCCCGTTTCATCATCGCGGGCCAGAAACTTAATCATGTATTTTCCGGGAAGAAGCGTGAAACCCGTGTCGTACTCCACTGGACGCTTGGCCAATTGCTGCGCCGTCTCATCGCTGAGCTTGATGTTCACCTTGTCGCGCACGTTGCTCACCGTCATGCCGTAGTTGTCCTTGATTTCGCCGATGAAATCGATCAGCGTATGCTCTGCGCCGCCGCGCTTGGCAAGGGCCAGCTCGCGGCCTGGAATTTTCACGACGATGGGGACGAAATATTCGGCGCGATTCAATTGGAAGTAATCGATTTCCATCGCAATGGTAAGTTCGGTGATGGGGTCTTCCAACATCAATGCGTCTTCAAGCTGCCGTTCCTTGTCCGTGGCATTGAATTTGTTGAACTGTTTTCCGGCAAAATAACCCTGGCGATAATCGAGATCACCGGTCAGGCTCCCATTCAGCGAAATCTTGATGCGCCGGAATTTCCCGTCCAGCGCCGTGTTGCTGGTGTAATAGCCGAGCAGGTAGTAGCTGGTGACGGCACGCTGCGCCTGAACGATTCCCTTCCCCAGATCGTTGTTGTCCAGGAAAGCTTTTCCGCCGGTGTCGGAGGCGAGCGCGTAAAGGGTGTCCTGCGATTGCTTGAAGTCGGCGGTAACCGCCATCGCCGAGGTGCCGGAATACATCCCCACGCCGCCGGGCGAACCAACCGTGGCGTCACCCAGCGGAGCTCCGGCCGTCAAGCCGCGCGCATCGATGGGCCAGAACGACACGCCGGCGCGGATGGCGCTGTCAATGGTGGCGTGGAGCTGCGCCTGGTTGTCGAGGCCGTTCAGCGTGATGCCGCTGGCGAAATAGAGGAGCGATTTCTTCTCGTTAAGCTGCGCCAGCATGTTGGCGGCAGTTTGAAGGGCCGCGAGTTGGCGGTCCGTGTTGAAGATATTGAATTCGCTATCGTCCTGACCAAAGGCTGCGCCGGTGTCTGCCGTGCTGGCGTCGTCAGTCGATTCGCCATACCCCTGGCCTTCACCCACAATCATGGTTTCAAGAATGCTCAACAGGCGATTGTGGTCGGCGGTGAAATCCTGAAGGACGTCCACGCCCGAGCCCTGATAGCGCATGATGGCCACCAGGTCCGCGGGCGTCATCTGCGTGCGAATGAATTTCTGGGCCGCGGCCAGGGCACGCATCTGCTCCGTGGGCGACATTGCGGTCATATCGAAGTACATCGCGAGGAGGCGGCGATCCTGATAGCGAAGCGTCCCGGGCGCTTCCGGAAGAATGTGCATCTCTCCAAGGCGGTAGAAGACGTTGATGTCCTCGGGTGCGGAAGGGGCCGGGGGCGCTTCGCCCGGTGTGATGGGCAATGCCTGATGGTCGCAAAAACTGATGGTTTGCAGAACGCCATTTTCCGTTATCGTAAAGTCCTTGACGCCCAAACCCTCAATGGGGTTCCCCTTTTTGTCTTTCACAGTTACGGCTTCAACTACAAGTTGGGTGGTGGACTTGAAGGTGGCGGTGGATGTGCCTTCGGGATTCGCGTTCTGGCCGATTTGCTGGGACATGAGGGTGGAAGCGCACAACAACACACAAAGCATTTCACGCAAAGGCGCAAAAGTCGCAAAGCGGGAGAACGATTCTCTCCCTTTCGGGCTTCGCGCCTGGCGCCTTTGCGTGAAAATGTCTGCTCGTTTTGTCGCATCGCTTAAAACCTCAAACGAATTGTGGCCTGCAAGCTGCGCGTAGGATTGGCCGCCGCCGGCAGGCCAAATTGCGCGCTGTTAATGGTGGTGTTCCAACTCGTAAAAGTGATGTGGTTAAGAAAATTCGTCGAATCGACCCGCAGGTCGAGGTTCCACTTGTCCAGCCGGAAGGTGCGCTCAATCGAAGTATTCAGTCCAAACTCGCCCGGGCCAGTCACCGAATCTCTTGCCGCGTTCCCCCACTGGCCCGAAGGCGGCGCGGCGTAGGCGGCGGGGTTCAGGTGTAAATCATCGGGCGCAGCGTAAAGTGGAGCGCCGGTAACTTCCGGCCGAATGCTGTTTGTCACTCCGGTCCCGGGGACCGTGGCCGAGTACAGCGGCGTTTCGGGCATGCCGCTTCCGACTGTAACCGAGGTGAGCACGGTCCATTCCTTGAAGAGTGTTCCCTTCCAGCCGCTCAAAAGAGTTTTTCCGCCGATGCCCATGCCCGTGGTGTACTGCCCCTGCAAGGTCAGGAGTTGACGCTGATCGAATGTCGAAAGGCCGCGCTCGGCGCGCAAGTTCAGCCAGTTTTGAGCAATGGTCGCGCCGCCCGCCCCGGCGCTTTGGGTCTGGGTGATGACGGTGCCCCCGCTTCCGCTGCCGGAGCCGCTCGAAAGCTGTGCGGGGAGAATCGCTCCCTGCCCTCCTACCGACGCATCGTCATCAATGGATTTCGCGTAGGTGTACATCGCCGAGGCGGTAAGGCCGTTGTGCAATCTGCGCCGCAACTGAATCTGCCCGGACTGGCGCGTCAAATTCCCGTTTGAAGCAAGATAGGCGAATCCCACCAGGCACGCCGGGCAGGGGTTCGCGGCGCCGAGGGGATAAGTGTTGGGCAGAAAATCCTGCACGCCGCGTGTTCCTTTGGTTCCGAGATAAGTGGCCACCATTTGCAGTGAGCCGGGCAAATCGCGCTGCACCTGGACCTGCCAGTTCTGCGCGTACCCGACGCGGAAATTCGGGTCAATGGCATAAGTATCCGGCGTGATCGTGCTGCGCGCATTGAAGCCGTTGGCGAGCGTGAGGGGGCACGCCGCGCTGTTGGCGACGCTCAGGCTTTTGGAAAGCGGCGACTGCTGCGACATCTGTTGCGCGATGGTCTGATAGACCGAAGTGTCGTCGTAGATTCCGTACCCGGCGCGCACCAAAAGTGATGAGCCGCCAAAGGGACGCCAGGAAACTCCCAG
>JASHSC010000262.1 GCA_030036915.1 Terriglobia bacterium | reverse complement strand
GTGCTGAACGCGTGGATTAACCAGGGAAACTTCTGCAGCCGCTTTGCCTCGAGCCACGCCAATTTGCCGCGCGAGACGATTTGGTAGGTTTGCCCGTTCAAATTTCAATATATCACACAGCCATTTCGTTCTTCCTCTCTCAGTTACAACGAATCTGGCAGTTTGGTCATCTTTATTAATAGATGCCGATTAGGGCTGACGAGAGGATGGCAAGAATCTAATGTTATCGACGCTTCTCATTGAGAGAATTGAAGACAACGCGGAACAACTGACCCGCAGTTTGGTCATAGACTTGAAGGAAAATCCGTTGACGACTGAATATCACAAGCTTTCGCCCGAGGAAATTCGCAGTCGGGCATACGACGTTTATCACAACCTGGGCAAATGGCTGGCCAGCGAGGCGGAAGGCGCCGTTGCAGCCCGCTACTCAAACCTGGGCAAGCAACGTGCAATCGATGGAGTGCCTTTAAGCCAAGTGGTCTACGCTTTGATACGAACCAAGAAACATCTTTTGGAAGGCATTCCCACCACTGGGCTCTTCGACTCGGCGCTGGGACTGTATCAGCTTCAGGAAGTGCGCCGGCTGGTCCACAACTTTTTCGACCGGGCGGTCTATTACACGGTTCGCGCGTATGAACGTGAGGTGGCATTGCAGTGCGCCTCTCCCGCCCTCGCCGGGTAATGCCTTTTCCCCACGCGCGCGGGAACTCCCGCGGCACCAGCACAGGAACCTCCTTCTGAGATTCTCCACGGCTGTCTACTTATACCTTCGCACCGCACGAACCTGACGCGCAGACCGGCGAATTGACGCCGCCTACAGGAACTCTCCATTCCGCCGAAGTTGCAATCAGTCAGCCGATTTGTTATTGTCAGCCCGAGGATATCAGGCCTAAAAAGTTGCGGCCGGACCGTCATTCTTCATCCATCCTTTTCCAGCGGACTGATTCCCGCAAGCGCACGACCTGACGATGATTCTCGGAACCGGAGTGGACATCGCCGAGACGGCGCGAATTGAGCAGGGTCTGGAACGTCATGGAGAGCGGTTTACCCGCCGGATCTTCACTCCTGCGGAAATCGCCTATTGCGAGAAGTTCAAGAATCGTGGTGAACGATATGCCGCGCGATTCGCATCCAAGGAAGCAGCCTTTAAGGCGCTGGGAACGGGCTGGCGTGAAGGAATCCGCTGGCTCGATGTGGAAGTGGTGCACCAGCCGAGCGGTAAGCCGGATTTGGTCTTGACCGGCCGGGCGCAGGAAGTAGCCCGGGAATTGCACGTCACGCGGATGTCGATTTCAATTTCGCACTCGGACCGCTACGTTGTAGCGGTGGTGATTTTCGAAGGCGATGACTAACCGCAGACATCACCGTGGTTCTCTCCTCATTCCGGCCCTCTTGATGACGGGCATCCCAATCCAAGCGCGCGCGCAATCAAGCGCCCTCAACCCGGCCAACACACCGGTCGTCATGAGTCGCAAGCAAGCTGCCAAGCTGCTGGTGGTTCAGCAGAAACCGGAGTATCCGGCAGTGGCCAGGGTGAATTATCTTCAGGGCAATGTGCAACTGGAATTGACCGTAAACCCCGCAGGCAAAGTGGCCAGAGCGCACGTGCTGCATGGGAACCCCGTACTTGCAGAATCGGCTCTGAAGGCCACTCGCCAGTGGGTTTACCAACCTTTCGAGACGCCGTCGGGAACGACAGGGTTTATAACGACGGTGGAATTGAGGTTCACGCTGGATAATTGGAATTTCGAATCCGCCGACCAGAGGGAAAACGGGCAGGACATTTTGACGCCGGAGCGAGCAGAGCGGGATTTCATGCGCCAGGTGAAGCCGCCGAAGGTGGTCCGAGCCGGGGCCGTGGCACACGAGGCAGATGTGGTTCACATGCGACTGCTGGTGAATGAACAGGGTGAGGTTGACGACATGGAAATTTCGCCCATGAGCAAGGGCCAGTTTGATGCAGCGCGCGAAGCTCTGCGCAGTTGGACCTTCCAACCCGCGCATTGGGGCACGTTGCCTGTGGCTTCATACCTCAATGTGGATGTTCCTCTCAGCACGCCGCCGCTCTCCCGGACTGCTTCGACGCCGACAATAGTTGATCGGGTCCAGCCTTAGAAGGATTTCACCACACCGTAGGGGCGGCCCTCGCCCTGCGGCCCAAAGCCTCCTGGCGACGGGTCATGGCCGCCCTCGGGCAACCACGAGGGTTGCCCCTACGTGCCGCCGGTCTTGACTCACCCTCAGATCAAAATCAGCCCGTGGCGAATTCCCACCGTGACAGCCTCCGTGCGGCTGCCCGCGCCCAGCTTGCTCATGATGGATGCAATGTGAAACTTCACGGTGTGCTCGGAAATCTCCAGGCGGGAAGCGATCTGCTTATTGCCCAGGCCCGCTGCGACCAGGCGAAGTACTTCCAGTTCTCGCGCGGTCAGTTCCTCAGCCAGAGGTCCGGCTGCCGCGGCCACGGCCGAAGAGTGCAAAAGGTTTTCAGCGCCGGCCGGATCGAGAACCACCATTCCCGCGGCGGCCACCTGGATTGCAGCCACGATTTCCGGCCCGTCCAGCCGATTTGGAAGCACTGCCTTCACGCCGGCGCGCAGTGCGTCGGCCACAGGCTCGGCGGCGGGGTTGCGCACCAGCAAAACTACGATGCCGCCCGCGCCCGCCCATTCCACCGCCTCACGCGCTGCGGAGTCTGCAAGTGTGTCCGCTTCTACCAGCAGAACATCCGTTGTCGCGGCGGCATCGACTTCGCGGTCGCGAGAATCGCCGACCAATTGCACCGCAGGTTCCGAGCGCAACAGGCTCTCAAGGCCCGCTTTGGCAACGCGTGAGGATGCTTTGATGAGAACGCGAATCATGCCGCCGTTAGTTGTGATGCCCCCAGGCGCAGATGGGCCGTGCGGACCTTGCCGGGGTCGCCGCGAATGAACTGCAAATGCAAGACGCGTTCGCCCCGGCCTTCGAGTGCCGCTTCCAGATCGTCAAGCGACCCGAGCCGCCGCCCTTCGATTCCCGTGAGCACGTCGCCCTGCCGCAACGACGCGTATTCGGCCGCACTGCCCGAATCCACCTGAAGAAGAACCAGCCCCAATTGCTCGGAGCCCGCGACGCGCATCGCGGTGGGTTGCAGCACGACTCCCATGGGAGCCTGGTCGAAGTCCCCGGAGATGAGTCTTGTCACGGTATTGGCGGGGACGGCAAGGCCCAGTCCTGATGCGATCATGGTATTCACGCCCACCACATTGCCCCGTGCATCCGCGAGCGGGCCGCCGGAATTTCCCGGAGCCAGTTGCGCATCCGCATGAATCCACTTCGTGGGACCGAGGCCCGGGCGGCGGCCAATCGCGTGCACAACGCCCGTGGTGACCGCACCCACAAAGCCGAGAGGATTTCCCACAGCGATCACCAACTCACCCACGCGCAAGTCATCGGAATTGCGCAGCGTGACAGGCGTAAGGTTGGTGGTGGAAATGCGCAGCAGCGCCAGATCGCGGCGGGTGTTGCGACGCTCGACCCGCGCGGGAAACGAATTGCCGTCCCAGAGCTGCACGGAGAGCGTGCCCTCGCGCGCCACGTGCGCGTTGGTCACCACCACTCCATCCGATTTTACGATGAATCCCGAGCCCTGTGCGCGCCGCCCGCTGGCCACTTGCACGGTTGAGCGCCGCAGCCGCTCGGCGACCTCGCCGAAACCTTGAAGCGCCATGAGGCCCTCACTCTCCCGGCCTTTCGCCGATGGTAATCTCCACCTCGCGCAGCGCGCCGGCGCGCACCACACGGGCCTTTACCGCCTTGCCGATCACGCCGGAGTCTGAAAACGCTTGCAAGTCTTCAATCCCTTCGAGCACGGCGTCGCCGATGCCCACCAGGATGTCGCCCAGCAGCAGACCCGCGCGGTCGGCCGGCCCGCCGGATTCCACCTTCACGATCATGATTCCACCCTCACCGCGCAATGCAAGCTTAACGCGAAGATCTTCCGGAATGGCCACGGGCTGCGCGCCGATTCCGATATATCCGCGCGGGACGCGGCCTTTCGTCACGAGAACGTCGACCACGCGATCAATCGTTGACGCCGGAATGGCCAGGCCAGCGATGCGGGACAAACCTGATGTGGCAATGCCGAGCAGACACCCACGGCAATCCACCACCGCTCCTCCCGAAGAGTTGGGAAACAGCGTGGCGTCCAGGCGAATGTAGTTGTCGAGTTGGCCGCCGCGCCAGGTTCGCCACGGGCCGGAGACAGCGCTGATCACGCCCAGGCTGGCGTTCGGCCCGCTGTCCGGCGAGCGCCCCAGAACCAGCGCGAGTTCCCCGGCCTTCGCGGGCTCGCCGCTGGTCGCTGGGACCGCGGCTTCCACGGTGCCTTCAACCTTGAGCGCGGCGATGTCCGTTCCCGCGTCGCGCCCGGCGAGAGTCGCCTCCACGCGCCGCCCATCAGGAAGCGTGACCTGAATATCCTCATCGCGCCGCACCGTGTGCTCCGCAGTGACGACAATGCCCGGCCGCCAGTGCATCCCGCTCGAGGGATAATGCGAGCGTGCATGAACCGCCACAACGCGCGATTGATACTCCTCAACAAGTTTCGCCAGTTCGTTCGAAAGACTTGCCATTGAACTTTGCATGTGTGACCTCCAAAAACATTCTGCGGTGAATTTGGATTACGCACATCCGCCAAATGGCTAGGTGAGGGACTGGAAAATTGGGGAGTAAAGCGTGGAAAACTATGAAGGTTCTAACCACTGAGGCCCTGAGACACAGAGGAGAATCCTTTGCCCTTCTCCGTGCCTGTGTGCCTCCGTGGTGAAGGATTCCTTTTAGTCACTCATCCAAAGGAATTCTCACCCACTCCTCGTCAAGAGTGATTCCTTTGCGGTCTTGAGTGCTTCGATGGCCATTTCACGGGTAACGGTTGGGAATTGCTCCAGAAACAGGTCGAGCGTGTCGCCCGCTTCCAGGTAATCGAGCAGGTTTTGAAAGGGAACACGCGTGCCGCGAAAGCAGGGGGTTCCGCCCAGTATCTCCGGATCGCGCACGATAATGTTCGCGGCCATAGTCGGCTCCTTAACCCTCATTGTATCGCAACTGGCCTCTTGCGGGAGAGAGCTGTTTTCTTCCCAGCAAGGGCGGTGGATCAAAGTTGCCTGCGCCTTCCCCTTCAGCCCCACCACCCAGAATCGGCGCGGCATCAATGGGACCGAGTGGATCAAAATCGACCGCACTACCTACGACGCGTGCATTGATCCGACCGACTATCGGCCGAGGAATTCATAGCCCTTATGCCCAATGCGCGTATGCTTGAACCGGCTTTGCTTCCTCTGCTGCCGACTGAAAAACCGCAGCTACGAATTGAACCTCGCTTCGCCTCCAACTGACGGCCTCCGGTGCGTCAAAAGACCCACTGTCTGCGTCAAATCCCCCAATTGATCACATCCTGGCCTGGGCAAGGCTGGTGTTCCACTTCCTGTAAACACTTCTAGCCTCAGTGTTTAAAACTCATTTAATGTATCTGGCGACGATGGAACTGAAATTGCTCACCCACTCCAATCCTATGGGTGAATATGCACAGGGACTTGAACCTCTTGGGAAGCGGGTTGCGGCAATCGCCAAGGTTCGGGCAAAAAGTCCGAAAAAAAACGAAGCTGGGAACTTATTGAAAACAAGGGGTCGCAAATGCCCCTTTTTGAAAACGAAGCTGGGAACTTGCTGAAAAACAAGGGACTACAAAAAATGTAGAAGTCTCCAAAGTGACGCCCATCGAGCAATCGCCGTATTTGGGCGACTTGAGAGGCCGCGGATCGATTTGCCCCGCTGCAATAAATTCGCTCCGCGCCGGCCGGTTTTATCCGCGTGCGAAGATTTAAAGCCTACACATGTAGGCTTTCAAAATGACCAGCAAGAGCAGCTAGCCGACGAGTTGGCCGTGGCCGAGCCATTTGCGCAGGTAACTGATTTGACCCACATGATAGGTCTCATGGAACGCCATAAAGGCGACGTAACCGCCCAGCTTGCCGTCGAAGGTGGGCTTGTCGTGTGGTTTCGCCAGCAGCTCTGGAGTGGCTTTGGAAAGGCAAGCGGCGAGCTCCTGGCAGGCATCACTCCAGGTGTTTCGCATCTCCTCAACTCGCGAGTATTGGACGGCCTCTTCGAGCTTCGCGCCGCGGGCGAATTGCTTTGCCCAGTGGAGCGACCACTCCGAGCCGAGCGCGCGGAGAAGGGCTCCGCGCGCCCAAATGAGGTGGCCCACAGTCCACATCAGGTGGTTCGACATATCTCCGGGCCTTTGCATCCATTTTTCGGGAGGAATGCCCTCGAGGGCGCGCGTCACCAGGTCGGTGTTGTTTTTGAACATGCCTTCCACGTATCGAAGATCCGTGTCCACAGCTCCTCCTGATTTTCCTTCGAGTCGGGCCTTCTTGTTCCAGAGAAATCAGCGGTGGAATTCGAACCTGCTCGTCTCGCTCTTGCCGTTGGCCAGAAACGTCCAATCTTCATAGTGGTGATTGGCGTCAAGGATCGTAATTTTGATGCCGACCATGTGAGGATCGGAGGGACGAGCGAGGTTTGTGGCGTCCTTGAACTCAAAGGTCAAAACATCCGGCTCTGACGATGCCACATAGCGGAAGCGCGGCTGGTTGTGTACAGCGCAGTAGT
>JASHSC010000027.1 GCA_030036915.1 Terriglobia bacterium | reverse complement strand
CATGTCCCTGAAACCGGCAAGCCCGTGAACTCCGGCCCCACGGGCACGGGGGTCGGCCCCGGCCGCCCTCCCGCGCGCGGCGTCCGCAAGCTGAAGCCGCTCCTGATTATTCTGATCCTCGTGGCGGTCGTCGTAGCTTCCCTCCTGCTCTACCGCCACTTCGCACAGTATGAATCCACCGATGACGCGGAGATTGACGGTTACATCTATCCGGTCAGCTCGCGTGTTTCCGGCTACGTAACACGCGTGACGGTGGACGACAATCAATATGTGGAGGCCGGGACGGTGCTGGTGCAGCTTGACCCTGAAGACTATCGCGTGGCCGTGGCCAACGCGCAGGCCACCCTGGCGGATGACCAGGCGAGCGAGGACGCTCTTAAAACCACAGTGCCCCTCACCTCCATCAACACCTCGAGCCTTCTTTCCTCGGCTCAGGCCAAGGTGGACAATGCCCAAGCGGGCCTGGCCGCCGCGCAGCGCCAATTTGACGCCGCGCAGGCCGCGGTGCTTCAGGCCGAAGCCAACGATTTGAAGGCGCAGGATGACGTAACTCGCTACAAGCCGCTGGCGGCGAAGGATGAAATCCCCCAGCAGCGCTATTCGCAGGCGGTGGACAGCCAGAAGGCCACGGCCGCCGCCGTGCAGGCCGCGCGCGCCTCCGCGGCCGCAGCGGAGGAAACGGTTTCACAGGCACGCGCCCGCGTTGATCAGGCTCAGGCGCAATTGCAATACGCCCGCACTCGCCCACAGCAGATTTCCGTGCAAAACTCCCGGGCACAAGCTGCGGCTGCTGAGACTCAAAAGGCCGGCGCCATCCTGCACCAGGCCCAACTCAACCTCCAGTACACCACCATCGTGGCGCCCGTCAGCGGAATTGTGGGGCAACGCTCGGTTCAGCCCGGCCAGAACGTTTCGCCCGGCCAGCAATTGATGACCATCGTACCCCTCGACAGCCAGAACATCTGGGTGACCGCCGACTTCAAGGAAACGCAATTGACATACATGCGCCCCGGCCAGCCGGTGAAGATTTCCGTGGATACTTACGGCCGAACCTACGATGGACATGTCCTCAACATCGCCGGCGCCACGGGTGCGCGCTTCAGCCTGCTGCCGCCGGAAAATGCCACGGGCAACTACGTGAAGGTGGTGCAGCGAATCCCCGTAAAGATCGTGTTCGAAAAGGGTCAGGACCCGCAGCACCTGTTGCGGCCGGGAATGTCCGTTGAGCCGGAAGTTAAAGTGCAGTAGGAAGGTTGCAAACCCATTGGTCATCCCGAATTCCCGTGGCATCTCTTCCTTGCTTGTCGGCTCTGCAATTGCGGAATAAACTGATTCGTGCGGCGGGCCCGCTTTTACATAGGGCCCTGAAATTGAAACCACCGACTGGAGAGGGCAAAGCATCCGTATGGCCAAAGGGAAGATGGAGTTGGCGTCGAGGCTTTGCTTTTGCAGGAGCCGGTTCCTCAAGCATTCCGCCTGCATCGCCATTCTTGCAGCTATCCTGCTCGCCCCCACCGCGCTTCGCTCCCAGGAAGAGTCCCAGGCCGTCGATGACATGTCGGCGAAATATCATTTCCTTTCCGCCGACGATACGTTGGAGATTCTCGACGAGGAGGGCATGCTCAAGGGAGACATCGAGGTCTCCCAGCCGGACGAAGAGTCCGACGACGTCCTGACCTATGACATCGTGGATGGCATGCGCGAGAAGTCGCACGTAAAATTCCACACCAACATCATTCACGGCAAGCTCTACCGGTTCTCGGGCACGGTGGAGCGCGGCAAGGGGCACGAAGAGAAGGAGCCCGACTATCTCCGCCTGATCGGGGACGTGGATGTTGTCACCGTCAACCCCGATACCCACAAGGAATCCATCCAGACGTTCCGGGTGAACCTGAAGTCCTTCGGCAAGTCCGAAAGGCCCGACGACTGAAATTCCCCATCAATGACAGAGCATATTTCCTGTAAAGGGGAGTATGATGTTTCTCCTCGGAGGGACCTGCCCCATCCCGCCGCAAAGCCAATTGAGGCATTCAGCATGGATTGGTCGTTGCGTCAACTTATTGAAACGCGGCTCGCGGATCAGTACCACCTGCACGAGCAATATCTGAACACCAGCCTGGCTCGCGTCCAGGGCATCATCGGCTTTGACAAAATCTACACGCGGGGTGAAGGGGCGTATTTGTGGGACGCGGAGGGAACGCGCTACCTGGATCTGCTCGCCGGATTCAGCGTGTTCAATTTCGGGCGCGCGCACCCGGCCGTCAAGAAGGCCATGCAGGAGCTGATTGAGCTGGACCGCCCCAACCTCATCAAAATGGATTGCCCGCTCCTGGCGGGCTTGCTGGCAGAGGACCTGGCAAAGCGCATGCCCGCCGGCCTCGACGCCATCTTCTTCGCGAACTCGGGCGCGGACGCCGTGGACACGGCGCTGAAATTTGCGCGCGCTGCCACGCGGCGCGCTCGCGTGATTTATCTCGAGCACGCTTTTCACGGATTGACCCTCGGCACTCTCGGCATCAACGGTGGCGAAGATTTTCGCAAAGGGTTTGAGCCTCTGCTGCCGGGCACCGACGCCGTGCCCATGGACGATCTTGCCGCGCTCGATAAACAACTCCGCGCGGGAGACGTGGCGGCATTCATCGTGGAGCCTATTCAGGGCAAGGGCGTATACATCCCTGCGAATGATTACCTGCCCGAAGCGCAGCGCCTGTGCCGCAAATACGGGACGCTCTTCATCTGCGATGAGGTACAGGTAGGCATGGGACGCACGGGTCGCTTCCTTTGCTCTGAACACTGGGGGCTGGAGCCCGATATCGTCACCCTCTCGAAATCTCTGGGTGGCGGTTATGTGCCCGTCAGCG
Source organism: Terriglobia bacterium (assembly GCA_030036915.1). Taxonomy (GTDB): domain Bacteria; phylum Acidobacteriota; class Terriglobia; order UBA7540; family UBA7540; genus Bog-366. The sequence goes on along the minus strand of JASHSC010000027.1, from coordinate 123 downwards.
CCACCATCACGCGACGCAAAATTCATGACGCCATTTTCAGCCGGCTGGAAAAATGCCAGGTCCATTCCACCACTTTCGGCCAGAACGAGCTGGCCATGGCGGCTGGACTTGCCTCCTTGCACG
>JASHSC010000261.1 GCA_030036915.1 Terriglobia bacterium | reverse complement strand
CTTGCCCAGCGCTCCGGCGAGATGGGCAACCGCAGTATCAACGGAGATGATTAAATCGAGGTTCGCGATGATTGCCGCCGTAACTGCAAAATCCTTTAGTTCACTTTGCAGGTCGATTAACTTTGCGCGCTCTCCCACTTGCCTCACTTGTCCGGCGAGCGGACCTACCTGCAATGAGTAAAAGACCGCATGCGCGAGATTCGTCAAAGGTGCGAGTTGGTCAAGCGGGATTGAGCGCCAGCGCTCATGAGGAAACGCCGGACTGCCGCCCCACACCAGCCCGATGCGCAGCGAGTTCCCGCCCAACCGCCGGCGCCATGTCTCCACCAGCGCGGGATCGGGATGAACGTAAGGAATCCTGGCGGGAATTGAATCCAATTCCGTGGAAAATGCCCGCGGAAGGCTCATCAGCGGACAATGCCAATCAACCTGGGGAATCGTCTCGCCCCTTCGAATTACCTCGCGTGCGCCCTCGGTTGTTGCCAGCAGGTGAAACAGGCTTTGGGGAACTTCCAGCACCACCGATGCACCGCGTGCCGCAACCAGAGGAACGTAACGGACGAACTGAAACGTGTCACCCAACCCTTGTTCCGCGTGCAAAAGAATCCGCGAGCCTTCAAGGAGTTCGCCTTCCCAGAGGGGAATGCGAAGCTTGCGGAGGTCTCGAAGGAAATGCGGCGTATTCCAGCGATTTTCATATTCGCTCCAGCCGAGTGGGAAATCGCCGCGCAAAAGGTGGAGGTGCGCAAGGAACGTGCGGGCCTCGGCATTGTCGGGCGCCAGATCTCGAACCTTATGGAAACACCCCCCGGCAGCCGCCCAGTCACCCTGAAGAAAATTCGTGATCCCCAGGTGCAAGTGCGCGTCGGCAAAGCGAGGATCAAGCTTCAGCGCCTCGGCATATGACTGCTTCGCCGCAACGACGTCTCCCTGGCGCTCGAAGAGGTATCCCAAACCGAAAACCGCATAGGCAGAATCCGGCTTGCGCGCCAGGGCAGAACGGTAAACCTCTACGGCGGCAGCGTAGTCCCCGCCGTTGATGAGAGCCTGCCCGAGAAGCCCATGAATTTCGTGGCGGTCCGGATCCAATGCCAAGGCGCGCCGGCAGGACTCGACTGCATCGCCCGTGGCTCCCAGTTTGCATTGTACCCTCGCCAGGCTGCCGTAAATATCGGGCGAATCGGGGTGAAGCGCCAGGGCGCGCCGGTAAGACGATGCTGCAGCATCCCAGTCGCCTTGCCATTCTTGCGCTGTCCCCAGGCGATGAAATGCCAGCGCCGACTGCGGAAGAAGTTTCGCCAGTTGCTGGTAACAATGGATGGCGCGCGGAACCTGCCCCTGCAACAAATAAGCCTTGGCGAGGCTGTTCAGCGACTCGGGGTCGTCGGGCTTGAGGCTGAGCGCCTCCCCGATCAATTGAATGGATTCCTGGTACTGCCCAGCTTGTTGAGCCAGCAACCCCAGCAATTGCAGCGCCTGCGCGCACCGGGGGTCAGCCTTCAGACTGCGGCGATAGTACGCCTCGGCCGGTCCCGTGCGTCCCGCCCGGTGATGCTCCACACCTTTCCTGAGAAGCTTTCGGACTCGAGGGATGAGCGAAGGTGACATGGAAACAAGAGTTCCCGATTGACCAGAGCGTTCAGTATCTGCTTCGCGGAGCGAAGGTCTGCAACCGGCCAGGATTCCCATCCGTTGCCGGAAAGGGTCATTCGAGGTCGTCGCACGAAGCAGGAACGTCCAACACGCCGGCCGATCCTTTCGAGTTGTAGGTTCACACGCCCTTACTCACACAATGCGCTGCGCGAGCATGTGCGAGTTGGGCCAGTCCGGTGGAACGGGCAATTTGGATAAAGGCACCCACCCGTGACCTTGTTGAGCTGAAGGTCCGACGCGGAGCCTAATCCACTAATCAATATCTCGCTTTCGAGGGGAAAACTTTAACGGGGGATTGGAGGCGGACGGAAGGACGAATAATTTTTGCTCCGCAGGGATTCACGATTACGAGGATTTTCTCAACGTTGCAAAAAGGTGACGCAGGGTGAATGAAAGTGGCTTCCTGGTTCTCGACTGCCTCCTTTCTGTCGCATCGCAATTGAAATTTTCGGCAAACGATTTCGGCGGTCATGCCGGGCCATGATCTTCCATTTCGACGCCTCCAGGGACCAGAGACAGAAACCTGGCGGCAGGGACGCAGGTTGCAATCGGTTGCCCCTCCTGCGGCCTGGCCCGATCCATCAGCATCTTCTGCACTGCCGAACGAATTCGGCGATACGCGGGCCAGCGGTAATTCCATCGCTTATCCTGTTCAGGCGGGTTCACAACCATCGTCGCATTCGCTTCGAATAACAAAACTTCACCCCTCGCGCTCAACCCAAAATCCACTCCTGCATAATCTAGTCCCAACCGCGATTGAATTAGTTCAAGCGCGCTGAGGACAACAGGACCCAGCACCCCCTGCAGATTTTCCAGGAACGCTTCGTCCTCGGCACGATGTTCAGGATTTTCCGCCATTTCGGCCGTGAAGTAATGGACCTTCCAATGACTGGAAACCGCTAGGTGGAGGGGATAGATGCGATCATCGATCATCATCGCCCGATATTTGCGCACCTTACCGTCCGGCCCACGGGCGTCGAGAAATTGCATGACGATCAATTCCCGGCCAGGGAGCTGGTCGAGCGCTGCGGGAAGTTCGCTGGCGCTCTCGACGCGCAGGAAATTCAGTCCGGTATGAAACCCAGGCGCGCGGAGAAGAAGCGGAAAGGTCAGCCCGAGGCCGCCAAGCACATCGGGGGCGGAAGAATCCGCCAGTTGCCCGCGTGGAAGCGTGGCGGTTCTGGGAGTCACCACGCCTGGAATTCCCGAGAATCGCAGGGCATTATTGGCCCGGCCGGTGGCGAGCACGGCAGCCGGCCGGTTGATCACAGGCGCCCGGGTTTGGGCAAGCACAGATTGCGCCGCAACCAGCGCCCGCGAGGATACCTCGACGTCACCAATGGCATTCACCACCAGATGGTGCGCCGGCAGCGGAACCTTGAGGTCGAAAAACTCAGGGAGCAGCAGAAAGGTCTGAAAAATCCGGTCGTCCAGAAACTTCTTCAGCGGAGCATTCCCACCAGTGGTTGAAGCAAGGTGCAAAACCGGTACAGGCGCTGACCGGCCGCGATAAGGCAGCGCGATGACGCTGCGATCCTGGAACGCCCGGCGACGATGCCACTCAGCCTTCTGTTCGTCTCCGGACTCAGCCAAGAGGTAGGACAACCCCTCGTGCGCCCTCTCATATCCGGGGTCGATTTGCAAAGCCTGCTCGAATTGGCGGCGGGCTTCGGCCTTGTGGTTCAGCGCCTGCTTCATTTGTCCGCGCGCCTCCAGCCATTCGCTTTCCTGCAAAAGGAAATTGCCAAGATTCGCGCGGCTCAAGGGATCATGGGGGTGGCGAAGAACCGCATCCCTGAACAGGAGGTAAGCCGCCCGCCGATGACCGGTGGAAACCAGCACACGGGCAAAGTTGTTGAGCGCTTCGCGATGGTGAGGCTCACCCTGAAGGACTTTGAGGTATTCGTTGGTGGCGGCTCCCAACTGGCCCAATTCTGAAAAAAGCGACGCCCGCCGGAAGCGCAAATCTACTATGTTAGGATTGCCTGCCAGTTTTTTGTCGATTTCCCGCAACTCCGTCTCCCATTGCATCACCGGAAGAATTTCATGGGAAACGGCCGGAGTTGCGGCGGGACGCTTCAAGTCTCGCGCAAGTGCAACACTCCGACCCAAAGCGAGGGTATTGTCCACGAGCTTATCAATTTCACCCCGGCCTGTGCGGTGGTTGACGATCGCTGCGCGAATCGCCAGGCGCCCGTCGAGAATGGTTGTTGAGGGTGCGACGAACCCCGATTCTTGAAGGTCAGCGACAATTTTCGCGTTCACCTGGTCCGGGTCGTCGGCGCGGTAACGAAAGCAGACGATATTGAGTTCCACCGGGGCGAGAAGTTCCAATTCCGGCGCTTGAATTATTCGTTGCTCAAGGTAGCGGGCCAAAATGCAGGTTCGGGAAATCGCCGCTCCCAACGCTCGGGCGCCATAAGCTTTCAGTGTGAACCATGTCTTGAGCGCGCGAAAGCCTCGTGAGAGATCAGGCCCATAGTCACAGGGCCAGGGCGGCCCTCCCGCCAACCCGCGGGTCTCGCGCCGCAAATAAGCCGAGGAAGCGGCAAAGGCGTTGCGATGCTGATTGCCGTCGCGAACTAAAATAAATCCCGCATCGTAGGGTACTTGTCCCCATTTGTGAAAATCGAAGGCCAGGGAATCGGCGCGGTCGATTCCCAAGAGCTTCGGCGCAAGGTCGGGAGCGAGCATCGCCAAGGCTCCGTATGCGCCATCGATGTGAAACCAGAGCTTCTCCCGCCGGGCGAGGTCCGCAATCCCCGCAAGGTCGTCAATCGCGCCGGTGTCCGCCGTCCCCGCAGTTCCCACTACGAGAAAAGGTTGAAAGCCCGACGCGCGGTCCCGCTGAATGGCGCTCTCGAGCGCCCCAAGATCCATCCGGTGGCGGCAATCGATGCGAATTCGACGCAGGGTTGCATTCCCCAGCCCGCAGAGGTCCAACGCCTTTTCGATGCATCCGTGCACTTCCGATGAGGCATAAGCTGCCAGTCGAGCCGGCTTGGCCGCGATGCCCGCGTTGCGCACTGCATTTCCCAGAGCGACGTTGCGCGCCAGAACTACGCCGATAAAGTTCCCCATCGAGGTACCAGTGACAAACAGGCCCGTAGCGCCCTGGGGAAATCCAACTAATTCCTGCATCCACCGCGTCACCTGGCGTTCCACTTCGATCGGAATGTGATCGCGCCCGCCCAGGTTGGCGTTCAAACCCGCCGCCAGCATCTCCGCCAGCATGCCCACGGGCGTTCCGCCGCCTTGCACCCAGCCCATGAAGCCCGGATGAACGTTTCCAGCGGCAAACGGCAGGACGTTCTTCATGAATTCCTGATGGATATCGACCAACGGGGAAGGCGTGGCGGGCATGCTGCCGCCAAATCGCTTTCGCACTTCCTCGGGAATAGGCTGCCATACAGGGCGCTCGCGAATGTTGCGGACGTAGTCCAGCATGTCGTCGAGCATGCGGTGAGCCTGCGCTCGAAAGCCTTCCCAGTCCTGCGGGTCGAGCGTCGGGTCCGCGTTTTCGTCTGGAAACGGAGCTTGCTTCCCCGTACCGCCCGGCAAATTTTCTGGCATCCTCTCCCCTCTTTCGCCCTCGTCGATTGGCCGGCCCGTTCAAGTAATTCATCGGCTTTGTCGGTTCAGGGGATGAATGAAAATCGATTTCGAACGGACAGGAAAAAGCGGCCATTTAAGGTTTCGAAACATGTGCCGATAGGGGTTATTGAACTGGGAAACGGTTCCGTCAGTTGGAATGAAGAACCATCGGCCCCTGAATGGCGCTGCGCAAGGCCTCAGGTTCTGCGGCCCAAAACGGGAACCCAATTAACGAGAGGAGAAATCTCATGGGACTCAGCATTCTAAGCAATATCCCTTCCTTGGTAGCGCAGAACCAACTGTCAGTCACTAACAGTGAGCTGCAGAACACCCTGTTTCAATTGTCATCGGGTTCAAAGATCAATTCCGGCGCCGATGATCCCGCCGGTTTGTCCATTGCGGACGGATTGCAGGCAAACATCTCAGCGCTGACGCAGTCCGCCCAAAACGTCACCGACGGCGTGGGCTTGCTGCAAACCGCCGACGGCGCACTGAGCCAGGTCACCAGTCTGCTCAACCGCGCTGTCACTCTGGCGACGGAAGCGGGCAACGCCGGACTCACCTCTGCGCAGCAGACCGCGCTTCAGAATGAATTCGTTTCCATCACCAACGAAATCAACCAAATCGGCTCAAACACCACCTACAACAACACTCCTGTTTTCACGGGGTCCACGCTGTCGGTGTTCCTGAGCGACGGATCGGCGAGTGACGCGGTGGATCCGACGATTTCGGTGACCATGCCGACCCTTTCCGCTTCTTCCATTGGCCTGGGCACGTACGCTTCCGCGACCCTCGATCTGAGCGGCCAGCCGGCCGCCGACGATACCGTTACCATCGGCAACGACACGTACACATTTGTTGCCGCGGCAAGCGACCTGTCGGCCACCGCGGCCAACCAGGTGGTGATTGGCTCGAACGTCGAGGGCACTTTGCAGAACCTGGAAGCCGCCGTCAACGGTGGCGCCGGCTCGGGAAGCGTGTACAGCGCGACCACGGCCATTAATTCCAGCGCGCAGATCACCGACGTCAACGGGGGTTCGGCCACGGTAACGGCGGTTCAGCCCGGCACTGACGGAAACAGCATTGCGGTCAGCTCGGATTTCACCAGCGATGCCGGCGCATGGGCAAATGGCGTTACCGACCTGGCCGGGGGGACGGCCGCCGCCGATCTCTCCACCTCGGCTTCCGCGCAGTCCGCCCTGACCGTCATCGAAGCGGCGATCTCGAACGTCGCTGCAGATCGAGGCGCTATTGGTTCTGGCATCAATCAGATGAATGCCGCAGTCGATGTCATCAACAACACCTCACAGAACCTGTCCAGTTCGCTGAGTGGCATTCAGGATGCCAACATGGGCACGGTGGTGG
>JASHSC010000260.1 GCA_030036915.1 Terriglobia bacterium | reverse complement strand
TGTCGGTCACGTAGAAGTTGCCCGCGAAGGGAATGACGGCAAAAACCGTGAACGCGGCGAGAACGCTGATGGCCGGCGCGAGCAGGAACAGCCATTCGTCAGCACCCGCGGGAATGATGTCCTCTTTTAACAGCAGCTTCAAACCGTCGGCGACGGGTTGCAGCAATCCCCACGGCCCCACGCGCATCGGTCCCAATCGCGCCTGCATGAAGGCCAGAACTTTCCGTTCCATGTAGACGAGATAAGCGACAATTCCCGAAAGCACGGCAAAAATGATGAGAATCTTGATCGTCGCAAGCAACAACGGCGTGGCCATCACAAATTTGAAGGCATTATCAAGCATGGTATCAACCACGAAAAACCAAATTCGAAAATCGAAACTCGCTCGAGTTTCGAATTTCGGATTTTACAGTCCTTATCTGTCCACCTCACCCAGCACAATATCCAGCGTTCCGATAATCGCCACGACGTCGGCAACAAGGGCATCGCGGGACATAACGTCGAGCGCCTGGAGATTGATGAGCGACGGTGGGCGCACGCGCACGCGATAAGGATTCACCGTGCCATCGCTGACGACGTAATAGCCGAGTTCGCCCTTGGGCGCTTCGATGGAATGGTAAACTTCGCCCGCCGGAGGCTTCAGGACCTTGCCCACTTTTCCGAAAATCGGCCCGGGAGCGATGCGCTCCACGCACTGGCGAATGATGCGGACCGATTGGCGCATTTCCGCCATGCGCACCACATACCGGTCGTAGGTATCGCCATGCTCGCCCACTGGAACGTCGAATTCAACTTTGTCGTAAGCTTCGTAGGGCTGCGCTTTGCGAATGTCCCATTTCACTCCTGAACCCCGCAACACGGGGCCGGTGACGCTGAGGGCAATCGCCTGCTCAGCCGTGATGACCCCGATCTTGCGCGTGCGATTGATCCAGATGCGATTCTTGGTGAGCAGTTGTTCGTACTCGTCCACCTTGGGCAGGAAGTAATCGCAGAATTTTGTAACGTCGCGCTCGAATCCGTCGTATAGATCGTATTGCAGCCCGCCGATGCGGAAGGCGTGAGTAGTGAGGCGCGCGCCGCAGTATTCTTCGAAAATTTTCAGCACTTCCTCGCGCTCGCGGAAAGTGTAGAACACGGGCGTCATGGCGCCGATATCGAGGGCGTGCGTTCCGAGCCAGAGCAGGTGGCTGGCGATACGCTGGAGCTCCGCCAGAATCATGCGCGTGTATTGCGCGCGTGGAGGGATTTCGACGCCCAGCAGTTTTTCCACGGCCTCCACGTATCCCATGCCATTGGTGACGGCGGCGACGTAATCCATGCGGTCGACGTAGGGCGTGAACTGCGCGTAGGTGCGATTCTCCGCAATTTTCTCCACGCCGCGGTGCAGATAGCCGATGATGCATTCCGTTCCCAGCACGCGCTCGCCGTCGAGCTTCAGCTTGACGCGCAGAACGCCATGCGTGGCGGGATGCTGCGGCCCCATGTTGATGACCAGCTCGTTGGCGTCGAGAAATGTGGTTTCCGGCATCGGTTACTGTCCGCTTTCGATTCCCAGGTTGGCTTTCACCCAAGCCTCGTCCTGCTTCAAAATGTCGTAATCCTTGCGCAGCGGGTAACCCACCCACTCCTCAGGAAGCAAAAGACGCTTCATGTCAGGGTGGCCATCGTACTCCACGCCGAACATGTCGAAGATTTCGCGTTCCAGCCAATTGGCGCCGGGCCAGACACCCGTGACCGTGGGAATTCTCTCATGGGCGCCTGCCTGAACGCGCAGCCTCAGGCGATTGTTCCCCTGAAAGGAATACAAATGATAAATGATGTCGAAGCGTTTCTCGCGCTTGGGATAGTCCGCCGCAGTTTCGTCGGTGAGCATCGCGAATGCGCCGCCCTCGGGACTTTTGAGGAACTGGCACACGGCCACCAACTGGTCTTTCGCGACATTCAACGAAGGCATGTTGCGAAAAATGACGGGCTCTGTGATGGTGCCCGGGAATCGCTTGTTGAGCTCATCGAGCAGCGGGCTTGTCCAAGGATCGGGTTTGATGGAAGCTTTGGGAGCAGCGGGTTTTGGAGGTGCGGCTGCGGCAGGTTTGGCCGGGGGCCCAGCCGCCGCGGGCTTAGGTTCTGCCGACGCAGGTTTAGGTGGCGCTGCTGCCACAGGAGGATTTTCCGATGCAACCGGCACACTGGGCGCCGCCGGAGCGGGCGGCTGTGAAGACGCGGTCGCGGCGGGCTTCGCAGGCATGCTTGCCCCGCCACCCTCCACCGCAGGCTTCTGCGGTTCAGCCCCTTCGGCCCCCTTGGGCAGCTCTTTTTTTTCGTCGACCATTCGACTTCAGGTGGTCCCTGTGAGTCCCTCTGTCCCGCCTTAAAGCGTTGCATTCTCCCACACGCAAATGACTGTGTCAATAATGGTTGGTGCGGGAAATGGGTATTCGCGCCGCTTGAGAAATCGCATCCCAATAAATACTGGCACACGGCCAAGTGCGTGAAATTCATGGCCTTTGGCTTTAGGAATGGGATCCAATTGATTGCGAAGAGCCTCCGCAGGCCCCCCCTCTTCATGGAGGAGGCGGGACCCTGCGAAGCGAGAAGGTGGTTTCCGAACAGCCTTTCCCCTGGAATCTCGCAGACGCAAGCGTGGAAGACCCAAGAAATCCTTGCCTGCGCTTGCTTGCCTATCCCATTAATGCCCGCATCCGATTGCGCGCCTTGTGCAATTGCGATTTCGACGTGCCTTCGCTGATACCCAGCATTTTGCTGATCTCATCGTGCCGGTAGCCCTCGAGGTCGTGCAAAAGGAAAATTTCCCGATAGCCTGAGGACAACTGGGCGATGGCGTTGTCGAGACCAATCCTGTCGAGCATGTTTGTGGCCTGCGCGGGCCGAGTGCTGGCCACGGTCAGAACATCGCTCGAGGCCTCGTCCGATCCCGGCGCCATTTCAAGGGGGGTTACCGCTTCACGCCAACGGCGGCGCCGGCGAAGTTGCATCAGCACCATGTTCACCGTCAGGCGATAAAGCCAGGTGGAAAAGTTCGACTCCCCGCGAAAGGTATGGGCCTTTCGGAAAAGTTGAAGAAATACTTCCTGGGTCATATCCTCCGCGTCTTCCTGATTTCCCAGCATGCGGTAGCATTGCCGGTACACGCGGCGCTCATACTTTCGGTAAAGAGGATTGAACTCCTGCAACAGCGCTTCGCCGGGCGAAGGCGGCTCCTGCTGGGTATCCGTCCGGCACTTCGACGATGTTGCGACTTCCTGCGCTTGCGCCGGGTCAACGGCCGACCCGGAGTCGAAAGCGGCCGGATGAAAATTTGCGGACGACGGCGGAACCTGACCATCCGCCAAACCTTCCTCTGTATAGAAAGCCTCTGTCTCGTCAGCAATTCCCGCAAATAAATCTACGCCAGAGGACGCGTTGACAGAGTCTGGAGGGTTCAAATTCTCAACCGCTCCACCCTCCGTAATGATCGGAACTTCCAGTATTGCGCCCACAGTATTACCCTCCATTTCCTTGACGCCTAAAGTTGCGACGCGCACAAGGCTGGAGTGGCAGCGGAGAAAACCCCGCCCACCCGCGGCCGCGATTTTTGAGCCCATGGCGGCAGCCCCATGTTCGTCACCTGCACCCCGCTGGGCCGGCAGCGCATCTGCCCCACCCGCGGATCATCAAGAGATGGGAATTGATTCATGTGCCGAGCGTCTTCACCAGGAGAAGCCGACACTTCGGGTAAATTAGGATTAAACGAGAGGCGGCGCTCTTAAACCGTGTGCTTGGGGGCCCCCCACAAGATCTGTAAGAGGACGTTCGAAGGGAGTCGAGACAAAACGGGCGATGGGTCGGATCTTAACAACCGGAACGGAGCGTCGAGCCTCATCCACTTGAACCGGAGCAAGGTCAACGCCGCGAACCTCAGCCATGCGACTGCTTTTAGAAGTGTGCCAGGGAGAAGTATTTTGCCGGGGGCTCAGTATGCGTCCTTCAGTGGAAAGGACGCCAACGGTGAAGACCAAAAGTGCCACTGCAGACAAGACAGTGCTACCCATGGCAGTCGCGATAGACCGGCACCGGAGGCCTGCACCTTGAGCACTTCTCATCATTCTGTTTGCACCAAATGTCAATGGGCCCGAGACTTCACCTGCGGGGATTTTACACGAAATGCCTGAGGTGTGCAATAGCAACCGCAAAGAAGAAGCTCCCAAGACCTGACTCTAAACCTATTACGCCCCTTGTGTGAGGCATGCCGGGTTAAGAAGGTTGTATCAAAATCTAGCCCTCGTCGCAATTTTTTCCGTCAGCGGGTGAGCTTCCTGGTAGTGCGCCCCCCTCGCAACTTTTCGGGTTAAAATGGGTTTCCATAAGACGAGGGTTCCCGGAAATGGACTCCACGCTTAATCCCGACCTTGCTACCTGGCATTTTCTCAGCCGGACTACTTTCGGCCCGCGGCCCCAGGATGTGGAAAAAGCCAGGCAAATGGGAATCGCCCGATATCTGGACGAGCAACTCCACCCCGACAAGATCGATGATTCCGAAGTGGACAAGCGCATTGCGACTCTTCCCACTCTCACCATGAATCCAGCCGAGCTGATGGAAGATTTCCCCGCTCCCAAGCAGGTCCAGAAGCAGGGCCAGAAACATGGGAACATCCAGCCAGCCAAACAAAGCCCGGCGCCTGCCCCCGCCATGACTCCCGAAATGGAAAGCAGCGGAAAATTGATGCCGCCGGAGACGAAGCAGCTCATGGAAGGCGATGGCCCCCGCCGGGTGACTATGGAACTCGGCCGCGAGCAGTTCTGGCGCGCCGCCTATAGCAAGCGGCAGCTTCAGGAAGTCATGGTTCATTTCTGGATGAACCACTTCAACATCTACGCGGAAAAGGGCGTGGACAAGTGGCTGCTGACCTCCTTCGAGCAGGATACGATTCGCCCCAACGCGCTGGGGAATTTCTCGCAACTACTCTCCGCCACTGCGCAAAGCCCCGCCATGCTCTTCTACCTTGACAATTGGCTGAGTGTGGGGCCGAATGCCGATAACAATGCAGGTTTTGCGATGCGGCGCACTCCGTTTGGATTCGCCCCCGTGGCCGCAAAACCGAACGCGGAGCGCCGCGGGCTGAACGAAAATTACGGGCGCGAACTGATGGAGTTGCACACGCTGGGCGTAGATGGCGGATACACCCAGCAGGACGTTCGCGAAGTGGCGCGCTGCTTCACGGGTTGGACCATCGATCATCCCCAGCAGGGCGGCGGTTTCGTCTTCCGGCCCCGCATGCACGATTTTGGCGAAAAAGTGGTGCTGGGCCACCGGATTGGCGGCCAGGGGGACGGCATCAATGACGGCATTGAGGTGCTTCAGATTCTTTCCGCGCACCCCTCCACCGCACGTTTCATTTCCTTGAAACTTTGCCGCTACTTCATTTCTGAGGATCCACCGGCCTCCGTGGTTAACCGCACGGCGCGCACTTTCACCGAATCACAGGGCGACATTCCCTCAATCCTCAAGACGATTTTGACTTCGCCCGAATTCAATTTTCCCACAGCGTTTCGGGCGAAAGTGAAATCGCCCTTTGAGCTGGTTGCCAGTTCGTTCCGGGCACTCGACGCGGAATCCGACGCCGACGCGCCGCTGATGGGCATGATCATGCGGATGGGACAGCCGCTCTTTCAGTATCAAGCCCCCACGGGCTATCCCGACCGCGCCAGTAGTTGGATCAATTCCGGAACATTGCTGGCGAGAATGAATTTTTCCATGGCCCTCGCCGCCAATCGCATTCGCGGAACGCAGCTTGACCTGCAAGCTTTGACGCCTTCGGATGATCCCCAGGCCATTTGGGACAATCTTGCGCAGCGTACCCTGGGCGGTGAAGTCTCCGCAGACACCAAGGCGGCAGTGGTGAAGAGTTTGGAGGAAATCGGGAACGCCGGAGAAGGCAAGCCGGGCGCATTCCCGAAGACATCGCTGGTGGCGGCCCTGCTGCTGGGCTCGCCGGAATTCCAGCGGCGGTAGATCGAAAACGTCAGGCTTGACGTGTCAGGTGTCAGACAATAATCCCAAGTGGTAGTGGCTGGGTTTTGCTGGCACCTGGCGCCTGAATCCTGACGCCCGGCGCTTTGGAAGCGAGGCATGCATGAGCATTTCACGGCGCTATTTCCTGAAGACCTCCGGCCTCAGCCTTTTTGGCGCCGGACTCGTGCCCAGCTTCCTGCGGCGGGCAGCTTACGCCCTCGAAACTCCGGGGCGGCGCAAAATCCTGGTGGCGATTTTTCAGCGCGGAGCGGCGGATGGGTTGAACATCGTTATTCCCTTCGGCGAAAAAGAGTATCACTCCATGCGCCCCACCATCGCCATTCCCGAGCCGTCCAAGAAAAGTGAGAGCGGCCCGAGCGCAATTGATCTCGACGGATTTTTCGGCCTGCATCCCAGCCTCTCTTCACTCAAACCATTGTTTGACTCCCGCCAGTTGGCCATCATTCACGCCGCCGGCTCGCCGGACAGCACGCGTTCGCACTTCGATGCGCAGGATTACATGGAATCGGCAACACCCGGAATCAAATCCACTCCCGACGGCTGGCTGAATCGCTTTCTGCAAGGCGCGCCCGAGCCCGATGCTTCGCCGTTCCGCGCCGTGGCCTTTGCGTCGTCAACTCCGCGCACCATGATGGGCGCCGCATCGTGCCTCTGCACTCAGGACCTGCAAGGCTTCCACTTGGCCGGCAATGCCAATCCACAGGCGCGCGGAGTTCAATTGGTCGCGAATGCGTTTGA
>JASHSC010000259.1 GCA_030036915.1 Terriglobia bacterium | reverse complement strand
CAATCAGGGAATCCAAACCCGCCGCCACCCGGAACAAATGTCGCACCCCTTCTTCACCGCGGCGTTCGTAGAAGCAATCCTCGTACTCGTCGAAGCGCACTCCGTAAAATTCCTCCGCAAAGCGGCGAAAGCCTGTCGTCCCTTCCTGTTTTTCATACGCCACCATCACGAATTCCACGCGATTGCATGTAGAGATGATGGCCGCTTCCTCAATTTCAGGCTCCCCTTGGAGTCGGCGTAGAGCTTCGGGAATGGCCCTCTCGCTCAGCGCGAACTTTTCGCGAAGTTCCAAGGGGGTTTTCTTATGACTGATACCCACGACCAGCAGATTCATGAGTTCGTGTCCTTCCCTATGGCAAACAGAACCGATTCTTTCTGCATGCGATAAAGAGAAAGGCAAGTGGAGTGCCAAGCTCGGACTTAATTGTCCGTACCTATTTCCACAGAGTACGCAAAATGCCCGTGTGTGGCATGCGGAATGCTTTCAGTAAGTTGGGGACATCGACAAGGGACATCATGTCCGCCACTTAGGTCTTACACGAGGAGGTCTAATCGCATGAAGCTCATTCGCATAGGGGTTCTTGTGATCTTCGCCGCCTTCCTCGGTTTGCCGTCGAGTCTCGGCAAACCCGAGTACGCAAAGAAAGAGGGTAAGCAGTGCACGTTCTGCCACCCTCCGGGGAAGATGAAGGAACTGACCGACGCGGGCAAGTACTACAAGGATCACAACCACACCTTGGAAGGCTACAAAGCGCCTTCGGGCGGCTAAGTTGAAGACATTGATCGCCGGGGCGGACGTGAAAAATCCCACCATGGCGATTCAAATCCGAACTGAGGGCAATCCCCTCTCTTTCGGAATAACTTTTATGAAGTCCGCAGGGGAAGCCGAGTCGGCAAGCTACGATCAATGCGTCATTTGCCCCAATCCGATGCTTCGATGACAGCGGGGTCCAACATAAAGCCGTTTCAACGCGCGATGAGTTGGAAGCGAATGGGGCGCAACCTTTTCGGCCCCTGTGTCATTGTCGGGCTGGCGATGGTGTCCGCGGCCAACCTGGCGCGGCTGCTCGCCGCCGAAGATTGCCTCGCTTGCCACGGCCCCGGAACCGGGATGGTGAATTCCAAGGGGCAACCCATCACGGTTAATCCCATCTCGCTCGCGCACAGCGTACACAAAGATTTGGCCTGCGTGGATTGCCATGCTGGTGCCGCTCGGAGCGGCCACACGGCAAAAACCGCCTCGGCTTCCTGCATCACCTGCCATGACGACGTCCCAGCCAAACTCAGTTCCAGTGCGCATGCAATGTTGGGTGACCCGAAGGACAGCTCCACCTGCATCGCCTGCCACGGGACGCACGATGTGGCGAATCCCGCATCGCGAGGCCCGCAATTCTGCGCCACCTGCCACACCGGGGAAGTGAGTCAATACAATTCGAGCGTACACGGCCTCGCTCGCGCCCACATGAATGGCGATGCCGCCACCTGCCAAAGCTGCCACGGCCCCGCGCACCAGGTGGTGACTGCGAGTGAAGCGAAGTCACCCGTCAACAAGATCAATCTGCCGGAGACCTGCGGCCAATGCCATTCCAACCCCGCACTGGCGGCAAAATATCTCTTCGCAGTGGCCTTGCCGGTGGAGGCATACAAGCAGAGCGTCCACGGACGTGCGATTCAGAAGGGTAATCTGAATGCTGCTTCCTGCAACGACTGCCACGGAGTGCACGACATTCTCCCCGCTTCAGACCCTCGTTCGAAAATCTGGAAGCAGAACGTGGCCTCCACCTGTGCACAGTGCCACAAGGACATCTACGATGTCTATCGCCCCAGCATTCACGGTCAGGCGGTGGCAGCGGGCGTGCTGGACGCCGCCACCTGCACGGACTGCCATGGCGAGCATCGGATTCTGGCGCCGGGAAATCCCCAATCGCCCGTCTACCTGGCGAATGTTTCACAGGCGACCTGCTCTCGCTGCCACGCCAATACCATGTTGATGGCGCACTTCAACGTGCCGGCTTCGCGCGTCCCCACTTACGAGGACAGCTATCATGGCCTGGCTTCGCAGTCGGGCCAGCAGACGGTGGCTAATTGCGCGAGTTGCCACGGGGTGCACAATATTTTTCCATCCAGCGATCCCCGCTCGACCGTGAACAAAGCCAACCTGGGGAAGACCTGCGGCAAATGCCATCCCGACGCAGGAGAACGATTCGCCATCGGTCCTGTCCACGTGCTTCCCACTACGACCGCAAGCGGGCGGGTACTGGGCTTTGTGAAAGCATTCTACCTGCTGGCCATTCCCATAATCCTGGGGGGAATGCTGCTTCACAATTTTTTGGATTGGTGGCGCAAGGCTCGGAGCGCACTGGCCCAATACCGCGCCAGGCCCGGAGCGACGCGCCTGACGCGAAGTGAGCGCATCCAGCACTTGTTGTTGCTCGTGAGTTTTATAGTTCTGGTGATTACGGGATTTGCATTGAAATATCCACATTCCTTTTGGGCGGCTCCCATCGTGCGATGGGAAGGTCACTCCCCCCTGCGCGGCTGGCTGCACCGAATCGCCGGAGTTGTGCTAATTGGGGCATCGGTTTACCACGTAATTTACGTGTTGGCCACGCGCACCGGCCGACGCTGGGTGAAAGACATGCTCCCGGTAACGCGCGACGTCCGCGATGTGGTTCACACTGTCGGCCATAACCTGGGCTATCGCCACGAGCAGCCGTGTTATGCGCGGTTCAACTACGCGGAGAAGGCGGAATATTGGGCATTGGTGTGGGGGACGGCGGTCATGGCCGTCACCGGCATTCTGCTGTGGGGGCATGACACGGTGTTGGCTTATCTTCCTCACGCGCTGGCTGTCCTGGAAGTCACCACAGCCGTCCATTTTTATGAGGCCATCCTGGCAACATTCTCGATTTTGATCTGGCACTTCTACTTCGTGATTTTCGACCCGGAAGTCTATCCAATCAAATGGACGGTTCTAACCGGCCGCGCGCCTGAGCATGAAATAAGAGACGAAGAACCGGAAGAACCACCGCAGCAAGCGCCTGTTGCGAAGGGAGCGAACGTGGTCGCAGGGCAGGAACTGCCCAACGGCCCGAATGAGGAGGAAGGGGCCGTATCACATGCTCCCCCAACATCCGCAGCGTGAAGAACATCTCTACAAATTCCCGCGCCTTCATCCGTTTGATTTCCGGTCAGACTTTTTGGCCGCAATAACCAGTGTTTTTCCCAAAAGAATTCGGACAATTGAGGGATTTCGCGCACATAGATGCCGCCAATCCACCTCCAACCATGCCCCACTTTCGTGCCTCCCCTAATTCATTTCAGAATAAGTGACTTAAAAAACTGTATTGGGGCGGATTGTTTCAATAGTGGCTATGGTCGTGCACTTCTTAATGCTCTTGCCACCTTGAGGGTGGATAGGCATGGAGAAAATGTCCGAAAAAGCAGCGCTCCTCAAGAGGGTCACATCGCTGGCCTTGCTGGCCGCCGGGTTGGCGGTCTCACGGTTGGAAGCTATTAAGCACCCGGCAATGCTGGACCCCAATATCACCTCGGACAAATGCCTGGAGTGTCACAGTGACTTGGCCAAAGGGAAAACAGTCCATGCGGCGATGTCTAAGGGATGCTTGACCTGCCACGAAGTCCGCGTGGGCAAAGATGCGACGCATGTGAAGCTGATCACGCCGACTGTCACCGGACTCTGTTTCACCTGCCACAAGGATAAGGACCCTTCGAATCTCACCGGGAGAATCCACCCGCCCCAGCTCCGCGATTGTCTGAAGTGCCATGACCCGCACAAGTCTGACAATCCGTCCTTGCTCCTGCAGCCAACCTCCGGCGGGCCGACGGAAAACCTCTGCTTGACTTGCCATGACGTAGGCGTGCATGTCGCGAAGGGCGGCAGCCGCCATCCGGCGCTCGACAGCGGCTGCGACACCTGCCACACCATGCACAAGAGCGGCGACCCGAACCAGGATGAGTTTGCGTATCACCTCTCAAAGGCGATCCCACAGCTTTGCCTTGATTGCCACGATCCGAAAGATGAAAAGCTGCGCTCGGCCCATCATGGCCAGCCCTTCGAATCGGCAAATTGCATTCAATGCCATGATGCGAGGCAGTCCAATTCGCCCAAGTTGATGCAGGCGTTTCTGCACGACCCGTTCGAGAACAAGGAGTGCGATGACTGCCACCAGCCTGCCAAGGACGGCAAGGTGGTGTTGGTTCAGAAGGACGTGAAATCGACGTGCGTGATGTGTCACGAAGAACAGGCCAAGCAAATCGCCTCCGCCAAAGTGCCGCATCCTGGGGCGCAGGACGACTGCACCGTGTGCCATAACCCGCACGCCGGGCAAACGCCGGGATTTCTCCAGCCGAACCCGGTGGCTGCCTGCCTGGCCTGCCACTCCGACCAGGCTGAGGAGTTCAAGAAGAAGCACTTGCACAAGCCCGCTTCGGACCTGGGTTGCGCCACGTGCCACGAACCCCACGGCGGCGACAATGCGCACCTGCTGCGCACCCAGAGCGTCAACGCGCTTTGCCTGGAATGCCATGGGCCGGATGCAAGCCCCCAGAAAGTCGGTGACCAAGGTCTGGTAGCGATCTTTGATGGGAAAGTAAGGATGCCGGAAAGCTTTTTCAAAAAGGTTCCCACGCTACCGTTGAAATACGGTCTCGGCCACCCCGTCGAAAACCATCCGGTTGCGGATGTCGTGAACCCTAAGACCAAGGAACTGATTCACATGGACTGCCTGACTTGCCATCAGCCGCACTCGGGAAACGAACCGGGAATGCTCGTAAAGGACCAAAAAAACGATATGCAGTTCTGCAGCACCTGTCACGTCAACGGGTTGGACCTGACGGACGTGCGAGTAGGGGGGAAATAACGTGTTAACGAACGGCACAAGGTTTCGTTATCGCGACGGCCAAAAGGACAAGCTCGGCTTTACCGCACCGCTGTTCTTGCTGGCATCGATGCTGCTCGCCTCCCCGGCAGTGAGTCTTGCGGCAAACAATAAGAAGAACACGGCCCCGGCCACACCCGCGAACCCAGCGAACCAGCGCACGACCGCGTATTTCGACATCACGAAGATTGTTTGGCCGAACCCACCGGAGATCGCTCGGATCGCTTTTAAAGAAATTTATACCGGCGAAAAGATCGATTCCAATCTTTACACCAAGACGGCCCGCAAGACCAGCTGGATGGACCGCTTGGCCGGCTCACTCCCCGCCGACCAGATTCAATTGGACAAATTGCCTTACCAGCTGATCCGCACATTGGGAGTGGGAGTCGATTCCAAAGGCAGGATCTATGCGGCGGACCAGGGAGTTGGAGCGATCTTCGTCTTCGACCCCACTGACAAGGCCCACGTGGAACTGATTGGCAACGGACGGCAGGCCCACTTTGGGCTGATAACCGGCCTCGCGCTGGACGATGACGATCGTCTTTTTGTTGCGGACGCTAGCCTGCACCGCGTTGTGGTCTTCAGCCCCAAGCATGAGATGGAAGAGGTTTTCGGAGGAGACATCCTGGGTAGGGCCGGCGGCGTGGCCGTTGACCGGGAGAACCGCTTCATCTACGTGGCAGATACCGGAAACGATGTTGTGGATGTTTTTGATGCAGACAATTTCAAATTCTTGCGCCGAATCGGCAAACCCAGCAGGAAGCACGACCAGACTGAGCCGGGATTATTTTCACTTCCTGAGGGCGTCGCCGTGGACACAGATGGAAATCTCTACGTCACCGACACCTTCAATGACCGGGTCGAGATGTTTGACGCTGACGGGCGCTTCATCAGCACCTTTGGGAAGAACGGCGATGGACCAGCGGATCTCGACCGCCCCAAGGGAATCGCCATCGATTGCGACGGACACATCTGGCTGGTGGACGCGGTCCAGAATCGTGTGAAGGTGTTCGACCAGCAGGGCCGTCTGCTGATTTACCTCGGCGGAGCCGGGAACTATCCCGGCCAGTTCATGGGGCCGTGGGGAATCGCCATCGGCCCGTCCAATCAGGTTGTGGTTTCGGAAACATTTCCAGGCCGCGTGCAGGTGTTCCGCTACATCACTGACGCGGAAGCTGCCAATTTGAGAGCGCAGCGCGACTCCAGGGAGCGAAAGCCAGGGGGCTTAACGCCAGCGACAACACCCGGCGCCACGGCCAAAAAGGATTCGGTGGCGCAATAACGCCGCCACAATTTTTGGCTGTCCGGAGACAGTCAAGACGCAGCCCGGCAAATCTGAGAGCTGCGGGAATGCGGGACTTATCGATAAGGAGGAATTAAAGCCATGAAGAAACTCTGCTTGTTAGTTTTCGTGGCTCTCGCCGCCTCAAGTGTCGCCATGGCTCAGCTCACCTACAAAGGTGGGGCCGACGTCCTTGGCGCGCACAATGGTTATGGCCGAGGCTGTGTGATGTGCCATGCTCCTCACAGTGGCTCGCTTGGCAACGGAAAGTCTACTACCAGCGATCCCGAAAACGGTGTTTATGCGTTGTGGGGTCAGGATCTTACCCCGTTGTACGGCAAGACCTTCGACTTCAGCGGCGACGGTGCGGCAACCTACGCCGTCACGCTGCCGTCGGCGCCCGTCAGCGCTCATGACGCCAACACTATCATTCTCTTCTGCCTGAGCTGTCATGACGGCGTTCTGACCAACGTCGGGATGATGCAAGGCCAGACGGTTGAGACCCTGCCCATCGTGGGCGGCACAGCGCCAACCCTGCTCGCGAAAGCTGCGCCCTCGGGGGGAACGCCTTATCAAAACGACCACCCCGTTGGCCAGAATGCCATCGTCAGTTGCGGTGGAAGCTATAACTGGGATTGCACCGGAGGCGGCAACACAACCACTCCCATCACCATGAACGGCGCCGCATCCTCGGTCTTCCTGACGAACAACCCCAGTTCTTTCTGGAATGCCAGCGGAAATCCCTTGGCGACCTTCGGCTCCACGGTCAACGCTGTGACTTGCACCACTTGCCACAATCAGCACAGCATGACCGTTTACACCAATAAGAAGGGCTCCTTTGCAACCATGTTCTTCATTCGGGGCCAGTACACACCCAATGCCAATGGCAACTCTGTGGCGCAGTTCTGCCGCAACTGCCATGGCGGTGAGTCGAACGAAATGAACGGTGTAATGAACGTTCCGACCATCTAAGCCTTGTTGCAATGTAACCAGGGGGAGGTGAATCCCTCCCCCTGCACTTTCAGGCGGAATCGGGGGCTTGAGATGAAAGCGCGAAAAATATACTTTATGACACCAGTTCTTCTGCTGACGGCGATTTCCTGTGCCTTGGCGCAGGTTCCTTCCCACGCACCTGTGGTGACAGCGGGATCCCTCGCAGCAAGCACCACTTATCGCGCCGTTGGGCAACCGGTGGTGCGCGTGAATGGGGTGGTGCTGACGGACCGCGACCTGCTGCGTGAAATGTATAGCATCTTCCCTTATGCACGCGTGCATAACGGGTTTCCCAAGGCCCTCGAAGCCGATATCCGCGACGGCGCCATGAAGATGATGATTTTTGAAGAGCTGGTGTATCAACAAGCCCGGCGTACCGGCATGTCGGTGCCACCCCCACAATTGGCGCAAGCATTGATCGAATTCCGCCAACAATTCAATACCCCGCAGCAGTACCAGCAGTTTCTCAACGAAGAGTGCCAGGGTACAGAAAAGCCATTGCGAGCCAAGGTGGAGCGCTCGCTGCTGATCGACAAATTCTTAAAGCAGGAAGTGACGGATAAGGCCGTAGTTTCCGCCGCCGAAGTGAAAGCCTACTACGACCAGCACCAGGAGAGTTTCCGCCTTCCGGAGTCGTTCTCATTCCAGAGTATTTCCTTTCTCCCGCCGAACAACGCCACGATCGCTCAGCTTGAAGAAGTGCGGCAGCGTGCCAACATGGCCCTGAGCCAAGCCAAGGCCACGACGAATTACGAGCAATTCGGGCAGTTGGCGGAGAAGATTTCTGATGACGATTTCCGCGTGATGATGGGCGACCACCACGCCGCGGACCGCTCCAAGCTTCCTCCTGTCGTCGTCAACGCATTGCTTGCGATGCAACCCGGCCAGGTGAGTAACATCATCGAATTTGACGCCAACGATTACACCATCTTGCGGCTGAACGCGCACAATCCGACCCGCGTGGCGAGTTTCGACGCTGTCAAGGACCCCCTACGGATTCGATTGGAAAAAAGCAAAATCGAGCAACTGCGAAGCGCCTTGGCCAAAAAACTGAGCCAGAATGCCAAAATCGAAAAGGCCTAAGGTTCCGTCTTGGCAGTAAACAAGATCCCCGAGAGCGCCGCCCGAGCTGAGTTGGGGCCCGCCTTTGACTTCTTTCCCTTCCTCATTTTTCATGCAATTTAGTGTATTGCCCCAACGGGAAGGGGATTTTTGTCCGATTGCTGGACTTAGTTTTGTAGCCTTTCAGTGGCATAGAGAGAAACAGGATAACCGGCGTATTTACATGCGGTTGGCTCAGTACTAAGGACCACAATTTGTCATGAATTTGGTATCTCACGTGCACATCTCAAGTTGTGAATCGAACGGTATCTATCCTCACTCTCGTTGTCCTTGCAGTCGCGGCGCAGGCCGTTGCACAAAAGACGGCCGGCGAGGCCAGCATGAATCTGAGCGGCACCGTCTCGGCCGGTTACACGGATGATTCCTCAAATATCGGAGGCTCGGACCACAGCATCATTGGGGCAGGGATCGGCGATTTTTCCGGCTTTTATCATGACCCTAATTTTCTCACTTTCGACATTCAGCCCTTCTATAACCAATCTCGGCTCAACTCCGCGTACCAATCCTTGACCGCCGCGAGCGGGGTGAGCGCCAGTGCCAAAATATTCGGTGGGAGCCCGTTTCCAGGCTCGATCAGCTATTCCACCGCGTTCAACAGCAGCGGAAACTTTGGAATCCCCGGCATTGCCAACTACACGACGCATGGAGACAACGATATGCTTGGGATCAATTGGGGAGTCCACTATAAGAATCTGCCGATGTTGAATCTCAGCTTTGGCGATGCCAGCAGCAGCTATTCGGTTTACGGAGCAAATTCACTTGGCACGCTTCACACCAACACTTTTTCGGCCACTAGCGCATACCGAGTAGCGGGCTTCAGCTTGAATGGCGGCTACCAATACGCTGGAAACAAGATTGAAACACCGGGATTTCTGTCGGGCGAGCCCTCCGAACAGTCCAATTCCGGTGTAAGCTCCTACACTTTCAGCGTGGGGCACAACTTGCCCTGGCGAGGCAGTTTTTCCGCTGGCGCCTCTCGCTCCCACATCAGCACCGATTTCGGCGAAAGCAGTTCGAGCGACGATATCGACACTACCATCGACACGGTTACGGCAGGGATATTCTTCGCCCCCCAAGCGCACTTGAATTTGGGTGGAAACGCATACTACACCGACAATCTGGAGGGGGCGCTATATAACACTCTACTGACCGCCGGAGCAGTTTCGTCGGAGACCGAGGAGCCCGAGACATCGCGCGATTTCAGCCTGACCGGGAATGCCAATTACGAAATGCCCCGGGAACATCTCATCCTTCACGCCTTCCTCGAGCACCAACAGCAATCGATCCTGGGGGTTGCATTCGCCTCTGATTCTTACAACGGGACCGTGACTTATTCCAATCGACTTTTGGGCGGCCAGTTCAACGGAGTGCTGGGATTGACAAGAACATCTCTCAATACCTCCCAACAAAGCTTGTTGGGGCTGAACGGCTCCATCAACTATACACATCAGATTGAACATTGGATCGTGTCAGGGGCGCTCGCCTATTGGCAAGATTCGCAAACCATCCTGGCTGCCTATACCGAGTCGGGCTTCAACTACTCCGGCAGCGTGGGACGCAGGTTGGGGCGCAAGTCGTACTGGGGCGCTTACGGAAGCGGGGCGCGGAGCTTGCTGACCGACCAGCCCGGAACCGCCAATTCCAGTCGTAGTTTCTCGAGCTCGCTTTCCGTGCTTCGGTTCAGCTTGAATGGCTCTTATTCCTCCTCCAGCGGGAATGCTCTGTTGACCTCAACGGGCCTAGTGGCCACGCCAATTCCCGTGACCGCTGTTCCTTCGAGTGCAGTGGTGCTTTATAACGGAAATTCTTGCTCCTTCGGTTTAGGCTCAAACCCCGTTCGCGGCCTCACTTTCTCCGCTACCTATGCCAAGGCCCTCAGCGCGACCACCAGCAATGCTCTGCTCTCGAACAACAACACCCAGAACATGTTTTTCGTGATGACCTATCAGGTTCGCAAGTTGAACATCCAGGCGGGTTACACCCGGATCGACCAGGGATTCAGCATCGCCGGAAATTCGCCGACCAATACCGGCTCTTTTTATGTGGGGATATCGCGATGGTTCAATTTCTTTTGAAAACGGCGGAAATTGAGATCGGTTTGCAACCCGTAGGCCTCAGAAGGCGGATGCGAATGCGTCGCATTGTGACGCCGGCCATCTGCATGCTTTCACTGCTGCTGACACCTTCCTTCGCCGCGTCCCGCCCCAGAACCCAGCCGGCCGGACCTGCTGCTCTTCCGGAACTGGAGTTGGAGGGCGGACGCAAACTCCGATATGAAGGAAGCATCAGCTCCGAGAAGGAAGTCAAAACCAGGCACACATTTCTAAGCCGTTTGGTGGATGCGGTGGCGGGTGAACCTGAATACCATGCCCTGGTTAGTCCCTACGGCGTCGTGACGGATTCACAGGGCCGCATCATCGTCACCGATCCCGGCGCCGCGGGTATTCACATTTTCGATTTCACCCAGCACAAGTACAAGTTCATCTCGCGTCACAAGGACACCGACGGGCTCGAAGCGCCGCAATGCGTCGCCGTCGATGCTGACGACAACATTTACGTCACCGATTCATTCTCCGGCAAAATTTTCCTCTTCGACGCCAATGGGAAGTTCCAGCGCGTCATCGGCAGCATCAAGGGCGAAGGATATTTCAAGCGCGCCGCAGGAATTGCCGTTGATTCCCAGACGCGGCGCATTTATGTGACAGATACACTCCGCAACCAAATCTGGGTGCTCGATCAGGAAGGCCACATTTTGCAGAAAATCGGCTGGAATGGAACCCGCGAGGGCGAATTCAACTACCCCACGGAATTGCGGCTGATCGGTCCGAACC
>JASHSC010000258.1 GCA_030036915.1 Terriglobia bacterium | reverse complement strand
TCCAACAATTCGCAAACGCGGCGCTCGCTGCCCGGGGGCGCGTCGAACACCAGCATCGGCAAACCGCAGTTGAGGGCTTCGGCCACCGTGCAGCTTCCCGCGCGGCTCACCAGAATGTCGGCGGCCGCCATCCATTCGTGCATGTTCTCCACCCAGGGCAGAACCCGGGCGTGGGGCATTCCAGCGGAGCATCGCAGGAGCTCTTCGCGTAATTTTTCGTCGCGACGCGCGATGAAGATTACTTGAAAGGGCTGCTGAACCCGGCGGAGTTCGCTTACCACCTGGCGGGGTTTCATCTTTCCCGAGCCGCCAAAATTGACCAGCAGCGCCGGCAGGTCGCGTTCCAGGCCCAGTCGCCCCCGGAGTTCGGTTCGCGCCGCGCTCGGTGCGAACGAGGGATCCACCGGCATGCCGCATTCAATGATTTTTTCCGGCGCAACACCCGCCGACCTGAGCTGGCCGGCGATTTCTCCCGGCGAAGAGATGTAGAGATCAACCTCCGGCTGCGCCCACGGGCGCTCGAAGTCCAGAGCACCGATTCCCACCAGCTTGTATGCAGCCCGAGTTTGCTGTTTGTGCAGCACAGCCATTTCGCAAAGTCCGACTTCAGTGGCGATAACGGCGTGCGGCGCAATCGAATTGATGAGTCGGAAAAGTGGCTGCCCCCCCCAGCGGAAAAGCCAGAGTGGGCCCGTGGATTTCCCCCGCGATTGTCGCCTTTCAATCCGCTCCCAAAGCCCGGGCCAGTACTTCATGGGAATTTCAAAGCCGTCGTAATATCGGCGAAACAAGGGGCGGCAATGCGCAAGCGCGTTGACGATCTCGACCTGTGAATCCGGGCGTAGTTGCCGGATGGCTTTTTCCACCACCTGGGCAATTCGAACGTGCGTCGCCCCGTGATGGACAGCAAGAATCAGGATTCGCGTCGGTGGATTTCCAGGAGGCGCGTTCACGGTCGCTTTAGATTACCGTGAGTGAGAGCACGGGCGCAATATCCGTGATTCCCGAGGTGTCGCACCAGCGTTGCGGCTGGATTTCATTCGTGGTAATTTTGGGGGCGTAGGATAGAGATTCCCTCAATTCGTATTCGCATCAGATGAAAGTTGCAGGTTTCACGAGCTTCCCGGCGGCTGGCGCCCGCGTTTGCTCGCCGGCGCCGGAGAAATGCGCACCGCCAGGCTCTTAGCCCGAAGCGGAGACAATTTCCTTGAAGGAGGCGTTACGCATGATTCGCAGGGCGGCAAAATCAATCGCATTCGTTGGTCTGGGTTTGGTGTGGGTGATGGCTTCTTTGTCCCCCTGCGCCGGCGACGGCTTGAAGACGATCAACAATCCAGGGGGAGGCCAAATTGTCTATGGACCGATGGACCCGCAGCCATCGGCGCAGGTGGCGATGGGAAAGATGCTTCAATTGATTCGCGGTCACTACGGCGAGCGGCCCCAGGTGGGCAGGCTGGTTCAGGACCGCGGCGGCCAATCGCTCGCTGCCTTCTTCAACTTGACCGATCATAATTTCGGCGGAGGGAAAATTGGGGGTCTGGTGATGGTTTATATGCAGCAGGGAGGGAAGCCGATGGCGGCGGTACTGACGGATTCTTCTCAGTGCTTTCCTCAGACGCTCAATTCTATGCTTCACCGTTTGAACACGGAGTGGAATGCGAGCATGCCGGCATCACAGCCGTCGGGAAGTGCGTCTTCGGGTGCAGGCAGCGCGGGAACCGCCGCAACGGCGCCTCTGAATCTCGTGAATTTTCCTGATGGCAGTGGCAGCGTCGGCCTGCCCGCCGGCTGGCAATTGACCGCAGCGCGTGGAGGCGCGTTTCAAGCTCAAGGACCGAATGGTGAAAAGTTAAGCTTCGGCATTCGCTTGGCTGCCATTGATACCTCCAATCCACAAGTTCGCCAGCGGGTCTATACGGAAACGCAAGGCGGGCGCAATCCTCTGCCTGGAAATTACGTCGTCATTCCGTACAGCATGGATGTGGGACAGGCGTATATCTCCGCCAGCCAGCAAATGGCCCAGAAACAAAGGCGCCAACCGCCCACTATCAACATCACCAAGGTGACGCAGGCCCCCGCGCAGGCCGGCGCGAGCGTTTACATCATTGAGGCGGACCTTGATGCGCATGACGGGCAGGGTTTCGTCTCCATGATTGCCCAGGTCTACCGCAGGGCACCATTTGATGCTCAAGGGAACTGGGCGATGACCGTTTACGGCGCCAGCGTGCCCAAATCCCTGGTGAGCAGCGAGAGCGCCACGATTGCGGCCATCTTCAAGAGTTATAAATTGAACGAACTGGTGGTGGTGGGCCAGGTTCAAAACCAAATTGCCGCCAGCCAGGCATACACCAATGCCGTCCTGGCACGCGCCAAGGCCAGCCAGCAAGCGTTCGATCAAAAGCTCGCGAACGACCGCGCCAACCAGGACGCGCGAGACAAGGTGAATCAGGGGTTTGCTAACATCCTACTGGACCAGACCGTAGTGCGGGACTCTGAAAATCATGTGCGCGGAACGGTTTCCAATGATTACGCGGATGCGCTGGTGAAGGCTGATCCCAACCGTTTTCAGTATGTGCCCACGCAGGACTATCTAAAGGGAATCGACTATTAGGTTTGATTCGATTTGGCTGGTGCAGACTTCGTTTTTCGTGACATGAGCTCAAGTATAACCAAGGCTCCGTCGCGGGCCGCGTAGGGGCGCGCCAATGCTGCGGCTTTCCGGCGAAGCGGAGCAAGCTGAGAGGGGTCGGAAAGCAACGCATCAATTTTCGGCGCGAGGTCGTCGGCCTTCTGAATCCACGCACCTGCTTCCCACTTCTCAATCCACCGGCAGGTGCGCTCTTCGTTACCGGGAAGTGGATCGAAGGCAAGCATGGGAAGGCCGCAAGCGAACCCTTCCGTCAGCGTCCCCCCTCCCGGTTTGCTGATCATTAAATCGGAAGCCACCATCCATTCCTG
>JASHSC010000257.1 GCA_030036915.1 Terriglobia bacterium | reverse complement strand
GCTCTTCCCAAAGATTTTCACAGTTGCCTCCGTTTGCAAGGGGCGTCGCTCTGCGTCCTGCCGCGCCGACTACTGTGACAATATCCCTCGCCATCGAGCAGAGTCAAATCGTCCCCCCCGCCCATGGCATTTCTTGAGTACTTCCGCATGACAGCGCGATTTCGCGCACGGCGGTTTCGTTTCGGGCAGGGGAGGGGTGGAATGACTTACTATGCTGGGCGATCACCACAGAGCACACAAAGCTTCACAAAGAGAACCTTCTCTATGGTCCTCCGTGCCCTCTGTGGTGAGAGTTCTTATTTAGCAAATCCCGCGCGAGGATTTCTTCTCGGAAAAAATCCCGCGAGTCATGCACCCGTGTGGCAATCCCTTAGCTGGTCCCCAGATACATCACGTGAACGTATGTTCCCAGCCGGACGTTGAAGGCCAAGTACCAACCCACATGGTCGGGGTCCTGGTAAATTACGATCTGGTCGCTGTCCCACAACCAATCGTTGCAAAATCCCACGTCATAGGGAGCAACGCTAAAGTAAAATCCGCCAAACCAGAAGCGGCTGGGGCCTCCGCCGGCCAATCTCCAAACGTGTTTCGGTCCAAAGCCGCCCCTGAAGTGGCCGTGCTCCCACGGGTGGTCCATATGGTAGTGCGGATCATTGGGACCCGTGTCGTGGCCAACCCACGTGCCATCGGGATGGACGTGCGGAGCGTTGGGGTGGCCTGGAGCATCTTGAAAGTTGCGGTTTCCCTCGACTGGGTGATTGGGGGCTTTCGACCGCCCTGGACCGTGGGCGGGGATGTACGGTTTGGCTCCTCCACTCTTCGAGTGTTGCGCGGGAGCGCTGGCCGCCGCCAGAAAGACAAATGCCAGGGCAAGCCCAAATTTCTTCATTTCTTCCTCCTATGTGAATGCGGATTCTCCGCCAGATGCGGATTTCATTAGGAAAAGTGAAATCTCATGCCTGGAGAGCCCGCGCCATTGCCCCTCTGCGGTCCACGACATCGAGAAATGCCGAGTGCACCTCGCGCGTTAGCTTTTCGTGCGAAAAGGGCGGGGCCACATATTCGGATGCTCCGTGGGCGATTGCCGAGGCGCGCCACTCGACCTGCGGGATGGGGCCTACCACGAGGATATCGAGGAGGTGTTCAGCCGTATTCGCCAGCTCGACGATTTCTTCGAAGTAGTCGCTCCACTGGGATTGGTTTACGAAGACAAGATGCGGTTGATGCTGCTTGACTAGGCGACTGGCTTCATTGAATCCGTTGGCGTAGTGCGTCTCAACCCCCAAATCACCCAGCACGCCAGCAAGGTGATTGAGCGATTCGTATTCGTCCTGAATCATCACGGCTACAATTGGATTCTCCATTTCCTCTCCTTCCTCGGCACTGCTTTCTTGCGTTTTAACCCTAACTTGGTGTGACTTTCCGCTTCAATCCGTGAGTTACCTGATGAAGGTGAGAGGTAGTTACCTGACATCGCGGGGCCTGTGCCTCCACCGGAGGCATTTCTCGCGCTTTGGGAGACCCTAAAGGGATGACTCGTCACCTCTCCGCTCTGCTGGTGTATACTTTGTCGCTCCAAACCAGGCATTTTCCGCGGGGGGATTCGTTTTGTGAATCGCATTCAACAATCTCCGGTCATGATCCGTGCTGCCCTGGTGTGGGCCATGGCCCTCACCGCGCTGGCGCCGGGCCGAGCGCACGCCCAGGAAGTCGATCCCAGCCTATTTTCCGGAATGAGCTGGCGATTGATCGGACCTTTTCGCGCCGGCCGCGCCTTAACCGCCACGGGTGTTCCCGGCCAGCCGGAAGTCTTTTACTTTGGCGCCGTGGGCGGCGGCGTTTGGAAGACGATGGATGGCGGCCGCACCTGGAACCCGATCTTTGACTCGGAGCCCATCGCCTCCATCGGCGCCCTTGCCGTCGCGCCCTCGAATCCTGACATCGTTTACGTGGGTTCGGGTGAAGCTGACATGCGCGATGACATTTCCTACGGCAACGGCATGTACAAATCCACCGACGCAGGCAAAACCTGGACGCGCATTGGCCTGGAAGACAGCCGCCAGGTCGGCCAGATTGTTGTCGATCCGCAGAATCCCGATCGATTGTTCGTCGCGGCGCTGGGTCATGCCTATGGCGCCAACTCCCAGCGCGGCGTTTTTCGCTCGACGGATGGTGGCGCGACCTGGCAGAAGGTTCTCTTCAAAGACGAAAACACCGGCGCGATTGATTTGGCCCTCGATCCCCGCGACGCCCGCACCGTCTACGCCGTGTTGTGGAATACCCGCCGGCCGCCCTGGGAGGTTTACCCGCCCTCCTACGGTGGCGGCGGGCTTTATAAATCCACCGACGGCGGCGACACCTGGCATCAGCTCGCCGATGGCCTGCCCACGGAAGGATTGGGCCGCATGGGGATTTCGATTTCGCGATCGCAGCCGGACCGCGTCTATCTGCTCGTGGACGCCAAAGACGGCGGCGTCTATCGCTCGGACGATGCGGGCGCGCACTTTCAACTTACCGATAACGAGCGCCGCATCTGGGGGCGCGGTTGGTATTTCGGCGGCATCACCGCGGACCCCAAGAATCCCGACGTGGTTTACGTCTGCAACACTTCAACCTACCGCTCCACCGACGGCGGCAAGAGTTTCGACGCCATCAAAGGAGCTCCGGGCGGCGACGATTACCACAGCCTATCGATCGCCCCAGATGATCCCAATCGGATGATTCTCTCGAGCGATCAGGGCGTGGTCATCAGCGTGGACGGGGCGAAGACCTGGACGTCCTGGTACAATCAGCCCACCGCGCAGTTCTATCACGTCATTACGGACTCGCATTTTCCCTACTGGGTGTGCGGGCCGCAGCAGGATTCCGGCGCTTTGTGCACAGAAAGCCGCAGCCACGCGCGCGGAATCAGCAGGCGCGATTGGCGGCCCATCGGAGTGGGCGGCGAAAGTCAGTACATCGCGCCCGACCCGCTCGATCCCAACATCTACTACGGTGGCTCGTTCGGCGCCGCGGTGGGAAAGTTCAATCTGGCCACCGATGAAACGCAGGATGTTGCGCCTTCACTGACGCATCCCGGCGACTACCGCCACACCTGGACTCTGCCCACGGTGATTTCTCCGCGCGACCCTCACGAGATTTACACCAGCACGCAGATTCTCTTCCGTTCGAAAGACGCCGGCAACACCTGGCAGGTGCTGAGTCCTGACCTCACGCGCGAGGACCCTGGCGCGCCGCCCAATCTCGACGCGATTACCGCTGCCGATGTTCCGGCCGGTGAAGGGGAGCGCCGCGGCGTGATATACACCATTGCGCCTTCGCCGCTCGTCGCCGGCGAAATCTGGATCGGCACGGACGACGGGCTGATTCAGGTGACTCACGATGACGGCAAGACCTGGCACAACGTCACGCCTCCCGCCCTGACGGCTTGGTCGAAGATCAGCATTCTCGATGCTTCGCGCCACGATCCCGATGGAGCGTACGCCGCCGTTGACCGCCATCGCCTGGAAGACCAGAAGCCGCACTTCTACCGCACGCACGACGGCGGCAAGACGTGGCAGGAAATTTCCAAAGGCATTCCGGAGGGAAGCTACGCGCAGGCCATTCGCGAAGATCCCGTGCAGCGGGGCCTGCTCTTTGCCGGCACCGAAACCGGAGTGTTCGTCTCTTTCAACGACGGTGATGACTGGCAACCGCT
>JASHSC010000002.1 GCA_030036915.1 Terriglobia bacterium | reverse complement strand
TGCCCTACAAACCCGCCACCTATGCCCGGAATTCCATCCCGAGCGGTGCTTACTTTCATCTTCGGTCCTCCCTTGCCCAACACGATGGCATAGACCGCCATCTCCTTCTTTTCAATGTGAAACTTGAGTTGGAAGCGGTCCGCCAATAGCTTCTGAATCATAACCATCCATTGCTGAACGGTATGCTCACCTTCCCCTTCCGACTCAGCGTCCACGTCATACTTGTCCGTACGCATCCACGCCGGTCCGCCCGTGATCTGGTCGGGATCAAGCTGGTAGGCTTCCGCCATGATCGTCCACAATTTCCAATTGTTGATCACGAAACGACGACCCCGTGGCCCGAATTGGCTGTTCTTGCTGCCGGTTTTGTTCAGTTTGATGGAGGCCACTTCAAAGGCCAAGGTCGCCGTGTTGTCAGGTGCGGATTGCAATGCGGAGACCGTTTGCAAAGGCGACACCGCTAGGACCAAGAAGATCGTTGCCACGCTGGCAATAGCAGCCGCGAATCGCCCTGCCCGCCCTCGGCACTGACCGTCATCCAGCACCGCGCCCACTCGAATGGCCAGATCGGAGCGATTTGCCATGGCCAGAAGTGGCGATCTATCCGATGCGAGAAGTTTGCGGGCCAGCGCCACCAGTTGGTCCGCGTAGGCGGTGGCTTCCGAGCCGTTCAGCACGGCATCATCGCAGGCGCGTTCAGCCTCCAGCGTGAGTTGGCGCCATGCCATCCAGACGAGCGGGTGAAACCAGTATAGCGAGCAGACCGCCCGCGCCAGCGAGTGGACCATCACGTCGCCGCGCCGCACGTGTTCCAGTTCGTGCACCAATGCACGATGCAGTCCCTCGCGCTCCCAATGTTCAGCATTCTCTGGCAGCAGGATGGCAGGATGCAGCGCGCCGGTAGCGATCGGCCCAGGCAGCGACTCGTGCATCAGCACTTCCACCCGCCTGGCCATGCCGGTTTCGGCCGCCAATCGGTCCACCAGTGCCTGCCCTTCCCTCCAAGGCAGGCCCGTGCGTCGCAGCGCCCGGATTTCCCGCAAACCCACCATCATTGGAATCAGCGAGAGCGCGACACCTGCAAGCCATGCGAACAATAAGAGTGCCGAGAGTGAAGGAATGTATGATCGCGACAGGGCCGGAGTCGCAGCGCGGCTCGTGTCCGCCGAAGAAAGGCGAGGAGCCGGGTCGACACAGGCAGGCGCGGGCGGCAGCACCACCGATTCCTGCTCCACCGTCCGCACGGCAATTTGAATCGGCCGAGCGATAACCGAGGCAGGCGGCAGCAGGAGTAGTACGCCAAAAGTCGCAGCCAGCGACACATGCCGCACTGCCGCCCGGCTTCTGCGCGCAACTCGTGTACTCATGAGGCCTAACGCTGCGATAACCGTCGCTTTGGCGACGATCGACGCAGGCAAGGAACCTCCCACGGCCAGAGCGCACCTCTCTAGGAGGGTTATCATGGCTGTTTCCTCCTTTCCTTCCGCACGCGCTCGATTTCGTCTTTGAGCGCGTCGAGTTCCTCGTCCGTCCAATCGGCCTCGCTGACAAGGGCAGTCATCATCTGTTTAGAGGAGCCGCCAAAGAACGTCTCCAGGTATCGCCGCAACGCCTCGCGCCGGGCAAAAAACGGCGAAATGGTGGCCGAGTAGAGATATCGCAGCCCTTCCTGCCGGTGCTTCAGGAAGCCTTTCTTTTCGAGCCTGGTCAGCATCACGCGCACCGCCGAATCGCCCGGGGCACTCGACAACCGCGCGCGAATCTCCTCCGCCGACGCGCGATTGCCGAGCGCGAAGACGGCATTCATGATTTCCCTTTCCCGGCGCGTCAATCGCTCAGCTATGAGATCGCGATTCGACATAAGCTTCCGCTCCCCGTTATTCTCTCGCGTGCGACATCTGTCGCAGCATATACGTGACACCTGTCGCATGTCAAACAGTTTTTTTGACCTTAACTTCCAGTATTCTGCAAGATAATGAGAACAATTCGGAGTCGCGCGCACAACGCCGTTGTGCGTTTGGCCGGGGGATGAGTTTCTACCACGACCTGGAGAGCCGCCGATCTCACGGCCACATTTAGGTCATTCACGCGCCGCGATTTAGGAAGCACGCTGTAGCCCGGGTGTCTCCACCCACGTTCATGTTCATCGCGGGGATCATGATCCACGCCGGATTTCTTCGCGGGTGCGAATATCCGTGCCTGTGTTTTCGCGGGTGAGGACACCCGCGCTACAGACCACCGTCAGAATTGCAGCCCGATTTTGCGCAGGTACTCGATCGACCGCACGATTCTTTCCAGGTGCTGCTCGCGGGTCAAATCTTCGCCTTCCATGCCTTCGATTTCCAGACTATACGGGCCGTCGTATCCTGCCGCTTCCAATGCCGCGAGGATTTTGGGGAAGTTCACACGCCCTTCGCCCAGCGTGCAGAATTGCCATTGGTTTTTGCCGCCTCGCGTGTCCTTCAGGTGGACGTGAATGACGCGCTCAGCGACGTGCTTGATGTCTTCGGCGGGGTCAATTCCCTCGTTGTAATAGTAAATGTTGCCCGTGTCGTAGTTGAAGCCCACGGCGGGGTGGTTGACTTCATCTAGCAGACCGCGAGCCAATTTGCCATTGCGGGTAAGGCCTTCGTGGGTTTCGAGCGCAATGCGCACACCGCGCTCGGAGGCATAATCGCCCAGCCAACGCAAGGCGGTGACGAGTTTTTTCCGGCGTTCACCCGTCTCCGCATCCGGCGAAACATCGCCGAGTAGGAAACGTGCTCCCAACTGCTGGGCAAAATCGATGCGCCGCAATAGCGCCTGCATCTGCGCCGGGTCGAGGGGATCGCAAAAAGCATCTACCGTCAAAGGCGTGAGCCGCAGGCTTTCGAGTCGCTCGCGGAACGCCTGCACGTTGCGCGCGTCCAGCGATTCCGGGGCGAAGGTGGTCAAGCCCGCGTTGATTCCCAGCGCCGGGGCAAAGGCCACGACTTCCACATAGCGAATCCCCGCGCGCGGGAAGTAGCGATAGGCCGTCCAAGGATCGTACCCAAAAAAGCACGTGGGAGTGGCGGCAAGGACGTGGCGCTTTGACCCGCGCGCCGGCGAAGCGGACATGCGTCACCTCTCAGTATTCTTCCATTACGACCGGATGCCCCTCGCGGGCCGAGCGATATACCGCATCAACTACCCGCATATCGCGAACTCCCTGAAGCGCGCTGCATGCGGGCGCTTTTCCGGAAACAATGCAGTCAACGAAGGAGTCAATCTGGGCGGCGTACATGGACGCATCGATGTGCGGCCGCTCGGGGTGGAGGAACGGGCGGTAGTGGCCCCTTACTCCGTCCACCAATCCGATGAACTCGGTCGGAAACGTCCGCGCGTATCCCTCCGTCCCGAAAACCTCAATCGCCCCGTGCGGGCTGTTTTGGAAATTGTGATGCCACCCGCATTCAATCACCGCCGATATTCCATCCTGATACTCAATGAAGATTGTGGCGGTGTCTTCCACCTGCGATGGGGCAAAATGGTTCCCGGCCTGTGCCGTGACTTTGAGGGGCCGTAGCGCGTCGCCAAACAGATAGGAGATGGTGTCAATGACGTGAACGCCCAGGTCCATCACCACCCCTCCGCCCGAGATTTGGGGATTGCAGCGCCAATTGTTCTCAGAAGGGGGATCGCCCAGGATGATGGCGTGCCCACGCAGCTTGAAAACCTTTCCCAGCCGACCCGATTTGATTACGGATCGCAGCCAGTGAACGTCAAGGTCGTGCCGCCAGGGGTAGGCTATCACCAAGTTGCGGTTTGCGGCCTCTGCCGCGGCCAGCATCTTCCCGGCCTCCGCCGCCGTCATGGCCATGGGCTTTTCGCAAAGGACGTGCTTGCCGCTTTGCAGCATTTGGATCGAAACCGGGGCGTGCAGGTTATTGGGCGCGGAAACCAGAACGGCGTCAATCTCCGCATCATGGGCGAGCTGGTTGAAATCCGTATAGGTTTTCGGAATATTGAATTGACGGGCGATCCGCTGGACAGAATCAGGATTGGCGCTGCATGCAGCCTGGACAACCAGCCGTGGATTTACGGACATCACGGGAAGGTGAAATTCTTTGACAATGTCACCCACTCCCACCAGGCCAAAACGGACCTTATCCACAGCTTTCTCCATTCCACGCGTAAGGCCTTGAGCAGTCACAACTTGAAAGGGTGCAGGGGGCTATGCGTCACTTCGTGACGGGGTAAAAAGCATCCACGTGCTCCCTGATGAGCGCCCTGCTTCCCCTTCGACTTAGCCTCCATGCTCCTACGGCAGCGGGCGAGGCATCCAGCTTAGGGCAGAACCTTCGCATAGCTCGCCGGATAGGTCATGGAGCGACGAAAGCATTCAGCATACCGCACGTTGGCTTGCAAGCCGCGAAAGCTCGCGCAGATCTCCATGAACTCCACCATGGTCATGCCATATCGTTCTTTCATGAATGCGATCTGGCTTGCGTGCTGGCTGATCATCTTCCGCTTCACGTCGATGGTGGACGTGATGTCCACATAATCGTTGGGGCGAAAATGAATGCCGGCGAGGGTATCCATGTAATAAAGGTCGGGGATCTTCTCCCAGCGCGGAGAGGCTGTTTCAATGGTCACCGCCGCGGCCATCACGCGCGTGTTCCAAAGAAGCTGTCCGGTGGTCAGGTGGTCGGGGTGATAATCGTCCTGAGGGTCGTGCGTAATGATGACGTCGGGCCGGGTTTGGCGCACCAGTTCGATGTAGCGCAGTCGCACCACCTCAGTCTCGTACAGAAACTCATCCGGATACCCTAACCAGATGAGTTCAGCTCCCAGGATGGCGGCGGACCGGCGGGCTTCCCCTTCCCGAGTGCGGGCCGTCTCCTCCTTGGAAGGACCCGACGATCCTGCGCCGCCATCGGTGGAGATGGCAAGAAATACCTTGTCGCCCCGCTGCGCATACTTGGCCAGCGTCCCGGCG
>JASHSC010000256.1 GCA_030036915.1 Terriglobia bacterium | reverse complement strand
GGCCGCGCACACCTGCTTCAGGCGCGCCACCACTTCGGAATAATCGAGCAGCCGGAACGAAAAGTGCTGGCAGCGCGACTGGATGGTGGTGGGCAGCTTGTGCGCTTCGGTGGTTGCCAGGATGAAAAGGCAGCGCGGCGGCGGCTCCTCGAGCGTCTTCAGGAGCGCATTGAAGGCCTCGGTGGTCAGCATGTGCGCTTCGTCGATGATGAAAACCTTATAACGGTCGCGCGCCGGCAGGTAGCGCACCGCCTCGCGCAATTCGCGAATTTCATCGATGCCGCGGTTTGAGGCCGCGTCAATTTCCTGCACGTCGACGGAATTTCCCGCGGCGATTTCAATGCATGAAGCGCAGGTTCCGTCCGGAGTGATGGTGGGCCCTTTCGCGCAATTCAGCGCTTTGGCCAGAATGCGCGCCGTGGTGGTTTTTCCCACGCCGCGCGCGCCGGAGAAAATGTAACCGTGAGCAACGCGGTCGGTTTGAATGGCATTCTTCAGCGTCTCGATCACCACACGCTGGCCCACGACGTCATCAAACGTTTGCGGGCGATATTTGCGGGCGATGACTTGATAGGACATGGGTGGTGCGAGAGCAAAAACGGAATTCGAAATTCGTGCGAAGGTTAACTCAGCCGCTAGACGAGTTTCCATCGCCGCCGATTTCCGAGTACGAAAGGCCTTCACCACAGAGGGCACAGAGGTTCACAGAGAATGTCTACTCTGCGCGTCTCCGCGTTCTCTGTGGTGAGAGCTCTTCTTGAGGTATCGTCGGTGAGATGATTTCATGCTGAGTGTCATCGCTCCGAGGTTTGACCAGACTTCGGGTATTCTGCGGCACACGGAGAGGCTCGTTACCGTTGCTTCCTTCCGGACCTGGCGGGGTTCGCGAACGTCCGTCGCACAGAACCCGAAGTCTGATATGTTGCGCCTGCTAAAACGCGCAAGCGCGCTTTGTAAGTGCAGTTCGATGGTAGCACGCACCGCGATGCGCGTCGATAGGATTGAACGACATTACGCGGGG
This sequence comes from Terriglobia bacterium, assembly GCA_030036915.1. GTDB lineage: Bacteria > Acidobacteriota > Terriglobia > UBA7540 > UBA7540 > Bog-366. The sequence continues at coordinate 2,502 of JASHSC010000256.1, read as the reverse complement.
AGCGGAAATTATCAGTCCGAGGGGAGCAGGCTCTTCGAGCCTCATCGGTGGGCACACCGTTTCACCTATCGCGATCTCGTCCAGGGTGTATAATCGCCGCCGTCCTCTCCCTACCGCATGACTGACAGGTGGGCATCCCGATAAAGGAGAAAGCGAGCGAGGTTCCTGACATGTGGCAGACTCACACCTATCAAGTTCATTTCAGTTTCGGCACGTCGAGCCGCCACTCCTACCTGCTTCCTCTGGCGGGCTTTGGCGTGGGGCTGGGAGTCTTTGCGAACGGATTCTGGAACTACCGAAAGCTGCGCCTCCTCAGGGACACGCCGCGGATCGCCGTTCGCGCTGTCCCCATGGGCCTGGTACACCTACACGGAAAAGTGACGGGCAGCAACCGCTTGACCAGCCCGGTCACCGGCACACCTTGCTATTACTATCACGTCCATCTCCAACACTGGGAGGAGCATGGGAAAAACCGGGGGTGGAATGCCGTTAACACGGAGTCGGCACAACGCACCTTTTATGTGGACGACGGAACAGGCAAAGCGCTGGTGAATCCCCAAGGCGCGGAATACGACCTGCCTTGCACGTATCAGGCAGAGTTTGGGCCGCACGCAAAAGTCGGGCCTTTCCTTGATCCTTCCCTGGGTCTTGCGGCGGCCCCCTCGGAAGAGCAGGTGCGTGCCTATGCGGCCAAGGCTGACCCGGCATTCACGATGGCGGAGAAGGTCATTGCTCAGTTGGACGCAAAATCCGCATCGACAAGCGGCCTCACCCAGAAACTTCTCGAGCGCGAGAAGCGGGTCTTCGAGGCCCAAAACCCGTTGACGGGACACGGTAGCTATCGCATTACGGAACGTTGCCTGGTGGCAGAGCACGAGTACGACGTCTTCGGCACCTGTGCTCCCAATCCCCAACCTCAGGGCGATGACGATCGGAACCTCATCCTCAAGGGCCGGAATGAAACGACTTTTGTGATTTCCGGTTTTAGCGAGTTGCGCCTGGAGAAAGTGCTGCGCAGAAGAGCGCTCACCAGGATCGTGCTGGGTGGGTTCGTCATGGTTATAACGGCGGGGATTATGATCTCGGAATTACTCGGCCCCTGAAGGTGGCAGAATTCATGGTATCCCGGGAATGAGTTTTCACGTCGTCTTGAGGCTTCGGCCCGGAGCAACCCCACCCCTGCCGTTGCTAAGTCAGGTTGCCAGTCGAGCGCCCTTCTTCACCCCACTCCCGAGGTCACCTTGCGGCTCGATAGTCCTATCTCTGTTCGGCCCTACAACGCGTGCCGATCTCAATGCGGGCTCCAGAATCCAAATTGCGGCGCAAAGGAAAGATTCAGTCTTTGAATTGAGCAAACGTCTTTTCAAATTCCGCTTTGAGAATCGGGTTGGGCTGGGGGAGCGCGTCCACCACTCGCTTGGCCCAGACGAAGTATTGCCGCTTGCGTTCGGCGCTCCAGTCGGCGGGCTGGCGATCATCCGTCGCACAGAGCCCGAAGTCTGATATGTTGCGCCTGCAAAAATTCGCAAGCGCGCTTTGTAAGTGCAATTCGATGGTAGCACGCACCGCGATGCGCGTCGATAGGTTTGAACCGCCGAAGATGTGAGCCAACTTCCGAGTCGCCGACCAATCGCCTGGTAGCTTGACGCCAGATCCGCGCTTAGGCGTTATACGTCCACAACCCTGGATGAGCCTTTCAGCCTACGGGTTGCCGACCGTTCGCTTGCGGCCCGTGTCGGCTGAGCGTTAGAATTTACCGGGTATGGAAGCGGCTCCCGATTACGGCGCGTTCATTGGGGCTCTCCGGACGTGGGAGCAGCTAGGCCGACGGCTTCAAGCGAAGATGCCGCTCCAGAACTTGCCTTCCGGTTACGGCGCGTTCATTGAGGCTCTCCTGACGTGGGAGAAGCTAACCCGGGGGCTTCAAGCGGAGGTAGAGGATGCTATCGCTGCTTCCAACGAGGCTCTCTCGCCCCTGGGCGACCCGCTCAATCTCAACCTGGGCGAACATCGCTGGCTGTCTCGGGACAGGGAGGAATCCTACAGCGACTGGCTGGCGTGGATTCTCCAGGGAATCTCAGGCGCGGAAAAGATTCTGCCGCTGTTCGAGGTCGGTGATGACTGCGCGCGCCGCGAGCTCGGGAAAGCCAGCATCCAGCGGGAACGCCCCAGCGAATGGGGCAGGACCGATGTCGTGGCGTGGTTCGGGGACCGGGGCTTGTTCATCATAGAAGTTAAAATTGGGCCTACCGGGAGGGACCTTCCCGATCAACTCAAGCGCTACGAAGAGTGGGCTTATAACCAGGGGGGTGGGGCGGAAGCTCTTTGCCTTGCTCGGAACGGTAAAGCCTGCCCACGACATTAGGCCATTTGTTTTTACGGATTGGCCTACACTGTGCCAACGGTTACGCCAGTACGCGAAGAAGGACGTAATAATGAAGCCGAAGCCGGATTTGTTGCGTGCGGCGGCGATTCTGATCTTCTGCGGCGCGGTGGAAGAGA
>JASHSC010000255.1 GCA_030036915.1 Terriglobia bacterium | reverse complement strand
GGCAAGAGTATACTGCCGCGTCATGCATGATTCAAGGGAACCACCGGAAGACAAAATCAACCTTCATAGGATCGATGGCCTTGGTTCCGGTTTCATCCGCGAGGCCGTCCTGGACCATGGCTTCGACCTGGGATTGGGTAAATGGCTTCGGCTTTGCTGAGCGTTTGCGGCGAGTGCGAAGTATCACGGCAAATCCGCGAAAGGAATGAGCAGCGGGCGCTCGGCGAGAAAGGGCAGGCGGGCGATTTCCTTGAGCGCGCGGGTGACGTGTTTTTGTTGGGTTTGTTCAAGCGTCATAACAAAGGGCAGGCGACGCTTTACGCAGTCTGGCTCTTGCAGGACGGAGTCGATATTGATGCGGTGGCGGCCCAGGATGGCGCAGACGCGGCCGAGGATTCCGGGTTGGTCGCGCACCACCAGGCGCAGGTAGGTGGCAACCACGTTGTCATCGGGCGCGGCCACCCGCGACGGCCGCCAGTTTTCGTAACCAAAGGGAGTGGAGCGCGCCCCGCCCTGCACCACGGAGCGCGCGATCTGGACCACGTCGGAAAGCACGGCGACGCCCGTGGGTTCTCCGCCTGCGCCCGCGCCCGTGATGCTGGTGTTGCCACCCTTCGCGCCTACCAGCAGCACGCCGTTGGTGGCGCCGGCCACGCTCGCCAGGCGCGAGGCGGTGGGAATCATCATGGGCCGCACAAAAATTTCCAGGCGATTGCCCGGTCTGCTGAGCGCGCCCGCCACCAGCCGCAGCGTATGATTCAGCCGGTGCGCATAAGCGAAATCCACCGGAGCGATGCGCGTGATGCCCTCGACGGGAATATCGCGAACACGCACGGCCTGGCCGAAGCACATCATAGCCAGGATGGCGATTTTGTAGCTCGCGTCGTGACCTTCAACGTCGAAAGTAGGATCGGGTTCGGCAAAACCCTTTTCCTTGGCCTCGGCCAGGGCCTCCGCGAACGAGCAATTGCGCCGCTCCATTTCAGTGAGGGTGTAGTTGGTGGTGCCGTTCAAGATTCCATAAACCGCGGTGAAGTTCTCGCCCGCCAGACCTTCGCGCACGGCGTGCAGCACAGGGGTTCCGCCCGCGACGCAGGCTTCAATGCCCAAACCCACGCGGTGGGCGCGGCCGCGCTCTGCCAGTTGCACGCCGTATTCGGCCACCAGTTGCTTATTGGCGGTCACCAGATGCTTGCCCGCATCCATCGCCGCGAAGGCGATGGCGCGCGCGGTGGAAAGAACTCCCACCAGCTCGACCACAATATCGACCTCCGGATCGCGGACTACCTCTTTCCAGTCCGTGGCCAGCCGGGCGTGCTGGCGCAGGCGTGAAAAATCACGCTTGTGGACGCTGCGCGAACAGATGACTTTCAGATCCAGGCCGCACCCCAGCCGCCGCTCGATTTCGCGCTGATGCTCGGCAAGCACTTTCAGCGTGCCCGTGCCCACCGTACCGAGACCGATCACTCCCAGGCCCAGTGAGCGCTCCGGACGCGCTGATTCGACGAATCGAATCCGAGGTGCACGGCTCATAAGCGATTTCCTGACGAATGGAAAAGCCTATTCACTTTGCAATGAAGCGGGGGAAATGGCAAGCAAAACTGCGCGGCATAATGGAAGGGCGCATTGTAGGGGCAACCCTAGTGGTTGCCCTCGGTCGGCTGCGAGGGCCGCCCCTACGTGCCGATGCTTTCACACATTCGGGAGCCCGTGCCACTGCTACTTCGAAAAAAAATCGCCGGAGCCGCGAGCGCGACCCCGGCGATGAAATGACAGAAGTTACTTCTTGGCCGGCGGTTTCCTGGCCATGGGCTTTTTGGCCGGCGCGGGATGGGCGGCCGGTTTCTCTGCGCCCAGCAACACATCCAGGTCCGCGGAGTTGTAAGGGAAGAAGCGCTGCGATGTCTGACCGGTGGTGCTCAGGCTCACGTCCACCCGGCGATTGTTAGCCATGCGGAAGGCATCGAGATTCTTCTCGACACGCTCGCGATCTTCCGGCGTGGCATTGGGGTTTTGCGCGTTCGCCTCCTCGACTTCCTGATCGGTCAGGTTGTGTTCCTTGCCGAGAGCTTGGGTCTGGATCCGGTCGGCGGAAATGCCATGATCCACCAGATAACTCTTCACCAGGTCGGCGCGGCGCTGCGAGAGTGCTTTATTGAACTCCACCGAGCCGCGCTGGTCCGCGTGAGCCTGGAGAATCAGGTTGGCCTCAGGCCGCATCTGCAAGTACTGCTTGAAATTCGTGACGATGTCCTCCATCCGCGCAGTCTGGCTGGGCACCAGGCCGCCTTTGGGGTCCGCCACGGTGGGCAGGTTAGTGGGGAAGTAAATGCTGTTGAAGGTGAGTTTAGTTTCGAGCGTAGCTTCGCTCACCGTGGCCTTCGGCAGGTCGATCGAGCCGGTAATGTGCAGCGTCGCCGTGCGCGTCTCCGACCCGCCGCAGGCGTTGCTGGCGTGGAGTGTGTAGGTGACGGTTTCATCGATCGGGCCTACAGAATCCTTGGAGGGAACGATGGGAACGTCGCGGCTGCCGCTCGCCCCGACCGTTCCGAAGGGATCCACCGATACGTTGTCAGCGTTGCCGGCGGACCAGGTAACTGTGGCGTTTCCTTGCTGGTCAACCTGATCGCCGATTTTGTGATAACGAATTTCACTCGGCGAAACGCTTACCGAGGGAGAGATGGAATTGTCCACGGCGATGGTGGCGGAAGATGTGTAAACGCCGCCCGGCCCCGCCGCAGTGAATTTATAGTCGGTGTTCTGCTTGGGCTGGACGGACTGGTTGCCGGAAGCGCTTACGTCCGAGCCGTTGAGGTCGGTTTTCCCCGCGCCCTCGGAAGACCAAGTGAGCTGCGCGGAATCGCCGCATTTGATCTGCGCGGGCGAGGCGGAAAACTGGCCGGTGACCTTCTGGACAGCCACTTCCGCGCTGGCGGTTCCCGCCGAAAAGCGCGGCAAGGACTTCAATTGGTCGCCGCGCGGCCAATCGACGGTCTTGCGCACGCCCTTATAGGCGTCAATCACCAGGCGCTTGTTGGCCTGCACATCGATGCCGACCGTCCAGGGATCTTTTCCAGCTTCCTGCACCGTCAGCTCGTGGTGGCCCGGAGGCACTACCAGTTCCTGCTTCCAAACCCACTCGTTGTTGAATTCATCTCCGTGCCCGACAAAGAAGATGGCGGGCTCCTTGCCGTTCATCAGCACGGCGGCGCGTGGGGCGTCCTCAAGAGTGATGCAACCCCAGGGTCCGGAAACGGTTCCGGGAACGGCCGTCATGGTG
>JASHSC010000254.1 GCA_030036915.1 Terriglobia bacterium | reverse complement strand
TGAAGAGCAGGCTTTCTCGCCGCGAATTTCTCAACGATGCGAAGACCGTAGGTCTTTGCTGGGGAGGAATGCGGATTTTCGCCGGGCCGGCGGTTGCGGACGGAGCCCAAACCCCATCCGTCTCACCCTCGTCGCAGCCTTTCATTTATGGCTCGGCTTTTTACCGGCCTCCGAATCCGCCGGCTTCAATGCGCAGAGAAATGCTCAGGGATATCGCTCAGAAATACCAGTTCAACATTATTCGCATTTATCCCGCATGGGTTTATTACAACCCGGCGCCGGACCGCTTTGTTTTCGATGACCTGGAAGAGGTGATGAAATATTGCGATGAGTTCGGCCTGCGAGTGCTGATGGGGGTGGTCACGGAGGATGCACCGTACTGGCTGGAAAAGGCGCATCCCGAAACACGTTATGTGGATGCAAGGGGGAATGCACAGCGGCTGATCGACAGTTCCAACAATGTAAGCGGCGGTTGGCCGGGACTATGCCTGGATTGGGACGAGGTTCAATCGGCGGTCCGGAATTTCATTGCCGAACTTGCCCGCCTGGCATCGTCGCATCCTTCCATGTACGCATACGATTGCTGGAATGAAGCCCATATTGAACCCGCCTGGGCGCGCAGCAGTTGGGCTCTGCCACAAGAACGTTTGTATTGCTATTGCGACCAGACCATCGCCAAATTTCGCCGGTGGCTTGAACAGCGCTATGGAAGCCTTGACGCCCTCAATTCTGCCTGGGTACGGCGATACTCCGACTGGAGCCAAGTTGATCCCCCGCGCAACCTGGGGACGTATCTCGATTGGGTTGACTGGAGAGACTACATCATTGAACGAAGCACCTGGGAAATGAAATTCCGGCTGGAAGCCATCCGGGCCGTCGACGATCACCACCTGCGCGAAAGCCACTGTGGGTACGTTCCTCCGCTTGACGCCGTTGCCCTCAGCGGTTTTAACGGATGGCGCCTGGCGGAATGCCTGCAAACCTGGGGAATGTCCAATTTTCCGCGCTGGGCGAATATTCCGCCCTATCTTGGAGCTGCCCGCCTGGAAGCAACACGATCCCAGGCCGCGGAAAAGCCATTTTGGATGACGGAACTCCAGGGCGGGCACGGCAGCAGCGGACTTGTGCAGAGTCCGCATATGCGCCCTCGCGATATCCGCTTGTGGAATTGGCTGGCCGTCACGGCCGGGGCCAAAGGAATTCTATATTGGGCTTACCACGCGGAAGCCACCGGCAGTGAGGCAATGGGATTCGGCCTTGTCGATCGCGACGGCTCGGAAACGGAACGGATTCGGGAAGCGTCGCTGGACAATCAACTGATCCAGGCGCATTGGGATATTCTGCGCGATTACCGGCCGAAACCACAGGTGGCGATTCTTACTGACCAGGACAATGCCATCCTGACGTACGCGATGGCGGGCGAGGAAGACCCTTCCTTCCAGTCTTTCCGCGGATATTACAAGGCCCTGTGGAAGATGGACCAGTGGGCGGACTTTATCGAACCACGCGCCCTGGACAAGCGCCAATACGCGGTGGTGATTGTCCCCTGGCACCTGATCGGCAAGAAGGAAACATGCGAGCGTCTGAGGCAATGCGCGGAAAACGGCAGCACCTTGATCGTGGAGACCTCTTTTGGTCTCTTTGACGAGCGGTGCTTCTATAACCCGGTGATTCCGCCGTACGGACTTGCCGAAGTGTTTGGATATCGCGAGAAGGAGAACTATTACATGCGCCCACGGGCGGAGGCGGATTCAGGTTCACTCGCCGCGGCGGAAATGATCAACTACGAACCCGATATTCACTTCTCGCTGCCTGCGCGGGTGAACGTGCGGGCCAATACTTTTTTGACCCCTATCGAGATCAGCTCCGCCACTCCTATTGCCACCTGCATGGACCTTACCGTGGGGGCAAGGAAGCAGGTGGGCAAAGGCGCGGTTTATTACATTGGAACGAATCTTGGCGCGACGATTGATTCGGGCGACGATGCTGGAATCGATCTGCTTAGAGCGATCATCACGCCGCTGACGCCGCCGCTCGTTTCATCCACGAAGTTGCGGCCGCGGCTGATCGAGGGTCCAAAGCGAAGCCTGCTGGCAGTGTTCAATGACACGTCGCAAGACTTAACCGAAAGTCTTGCGCTCCCCCCGCGATTTCATCAGGCCACTGACATTCACAGCCAGAAGCCTTTGGCTTTGGAAAAGGGCGCGCTTTCCGTCAGCGTTCCCTACGAAGATGTGGTGGTAGTCGAACTGGAGTAATGCAAGAGATTTACGAAAGCCTGAAATTCAGCGTTCAGCCGTCCAACCCGCTTCCTATTCACGGACCCGCTCAAGGCACCAACACAATCTTCCCGTATGCACTCTGTTCAATGACCGCGCGATGGGCTTGGGGAGCCTCAGCCAGGGGCAATTCTTTTCCCACAATTGGGCGCAGTGAACCACTCTCAAGACCGGCCACAATTCCGGCGTGGATGCTCGCCAGTTCCGGCCTGCTGGTGTTCCAAAGCACCATGCCCAGAACGGCGGCGTCGCGCTGCATGATTTCGCGCGGATTAATTTCGATGTTCCCGCGATTCCCGATCACCACGACGCGTCCTTTAATTGCCAGGACGCTCAGGTCCTTCGCTAGGTTCACATTGGCCAACATTTCCAGAATCACGTCCGGGCCGCGGCCCATCGTGATCTTCCTCAACTCATCAAGATAACCCGGAGCGCGATGGTCGAGCGCGTAGTGAGCGCCCTGCGAGGCCACGAGTTCGCGGCCGCGCTCCGTGCCTCCCGTTCCGATCACCGTCAAGCCGCCGGCGCGCGCCAATTGCACTGCCGCGATCCCCACGCCTCCGCTTGCCCCGTGAATGAAAACGGTCTCACCGGACTGTGCGTGGGCAATTCTCCATAAAGCGCGGAAGGCGGTTGCGTAGGGAACATTCACTCCCGCCCCTTGCGGAAAGCTGATGTTCGCGGGCAGCGGATGTACCTGCCACGCATCTGCCACGGTTTTCTGTGCATAGGCACCGGTAATTGTTCCGCCTACGTACACGCGATCGCCCGGAGCGACGCCCTGAACGCCCTCGCCCACCGATTCGACAATTCCCGCGGCATCGCTGCCCGGCGTGTAAGGAAGATCCGGCTTGATGGCATAAGTTCCTTGACGCATGTAAGTGTCATACGGATTCACTCCTGCCGCTTTCACCTCCACCACCACCTGCCACGCGCCGGCTTTGGGCTCGGGCACATCCTCCAACTTCAAAACCTCCGGACCGCCGAATTCATGAACGCGTATCGCTTTCAAAGCTTGCCTCCTCTCCGCCGAACGGCTTCGCGAGCCGCCATCTCCTTACCTGATACAAGCGCTGATAAATCCAACTCGGCCCCGGCGCTTTTCGGAGCCTCTGCCGTCACCACTTTAACATCAATTGCGAATATGCGATTCACCCTGGATTGTGGCATGGCCGAACGCTTTAAGATAGCTAGGGATTCCCGAGTAGTGGGTCAATTTGAAATTCCGGCATAGGGGCACCCCTTGTGGGTGCCCCGCCCAGTGTCTCTGGACTGAAGGGCAGGGACAAGCCCTGCCCCTACGGATTTCCGCGCTCTTTCTTGAAATCAAAACCACCGTGATAGAATGGCAGCGCCATGGAACAAAAAAATGAAAGAGAATCTCGCCGTTCATTTTTGAAGACGGGCATCGGCATGGTGGGCGCCCTGGCAATAAATTCCGGCCACAGCGACGCGGCCGGGTCGCCACGCCCGAATGCCGCACGCCCCAACTTCGTCTTTCTGCTGGGAGAAGGCCATCGGCCCGACGCGCTCAGCCTCAACGGAAATCAGATCGTTCAAACCCCCAATTTCGACCGCATCGGGCGTGAAGGAATTCAGTTCACGAATTCTTTCAGTGTAAACGCACTCTGCCTTCCCGCCCGGTCCGTCGCCTTGACCGGACTCTATACTCACAGCACTGGATGCGTCGACAACAAAGGCCGGGTCATTCCCCAGGATGTTCCGCTTTTCACCGAGCTATTGCGGAACGCGGGTTATGACGTTGCTCTGTTGGGAAAAGCGCACATCGGAGGCTTGGGAGAACGAGATTGGAACTATTACTTCGGCTATCCGGGCGCGGCCACGGACTATTTCTGGCCGGTCATCGACGAAGGGGCAGATGGAAAGGTGAAATCCCCTCAGACTTTCGAGGGCTATGTGGATGATCTGGTTACAGATCGCGCCATCGAATGGATGAAGCAGAAGCGCCAAAAACCTTTTTGCCTTTGCCTGTGGTTTCAGGCGCCTCATGCTCCTTTCTTCCGGCCGCGGCGCTATCTGGATTTGTACGACGGCGTGAGCATTCCCAAGCCATCAACGTTTGACGATGACCTGAAGGGATATCCGGGAAAGCCGCGTGCCTTCGCCAATACGGACAACAAAATCGGCGGCCCTTACGCCAAGCGCAGCGGGACGGCCGGCAATTGCGCGCGGTCGCTCGAAGAAATTGTGAAGGATTATTATGCGGGCGTGGTGGATACGGACGATAACGTCGGCAAAGTTTTCCAGGCGCTCACCGACCTGGGCCAGCTTGATGACACGGTGATTCTCTTCAGCTCCGATCACGGCTTCTTCCTGGGAGAATGGCGGATGTATGACAAGCGCCTGATGCATGAGCCCTCGATCCGCATTCCCATGCTGGTGCGCTACCCGAAAATGATTCGCGCCGGTGCAACCTCCAAGGACATGATTCTGCTGAACGACCTTGCCCCGACCTTTCTCGACCTTGCGGGCGTCAAAGTTCCGGAGTGGATTCAGGGGCAGAGCATCGTTCCACTGCTTAAAGGTGAAGAGCCAAAGTCTTGG
>JASHSC010000253.1 GCA_030036915.1 Terriglobia bacterium | reverse complement strand
AACCGTGACGTGCAATCCCCCGGGGTGACCGCGCGCAACCAGGGATTGATGCAGGTACGGCAATCCTGCCACTACCGCGCTCCCGCTCCCACCGCACCCAACCACCAGCATCCGCACCTGTGCTTGGAGCAACTCCGGGTGGACGCGGTGTATCTCCATGACCAACTCCTCAACGCTCGTTCGCGGGAGCGACGAATTCCTGCAGGGTTTCGCCGGCGGCGACCAGGTATCGAACTGGGAACCGCTTCTTGCCAGCGAGGTTTCTCCACAACCCAATGAAACCTTCCGGGTGGCTGGTAAGCCTTACTGCGCCCGCCGCGTGTGTGAACTCGGACTGAAAGAATGCATCTTGCCACTGCGGTATCGAGACAACATCAGAAGTGTCGGGTACACGCATGGTGCCGGGGCAGACGCGACCGTCCGTGTTCCAATAAGGAGCGGTCAGCATGGGCGTTTCAGGGGTTGGCCGTGAATTCGTTCCGACAGCACGCACGTAGAGATCCCTGCCTGCAACTTTGAAAATCAGCGCCGGGTGTGGGAAAAGGCGACCGTTAAGCTTCCGCGCCTCTTCATTTACACCTCCGAAGAAAATGATCCGCCGTCGTGGCCGAGACCACCACACGAGGGTGTCAGGGGTTCGCACGAGGATGTTGTCGGGAAGGATTTCCGGCTTCACCCGGGCTCCCAAACCTTGGGCAAGAGTGCGCAGGAAGGCTGTGGTCAAGGGTTCAGCGGGGGTGAGATAAGGAATTCCATCCTCACGTTGGTTGACCTCGTGCAGGCTCGCGAAGGCGCCCTCGCCTCCACCGCGATAAACAAGCACTGCTTCGGTTAGCTTGAATTCGTGGTTCGCGCCAATGTTGACGTAGGCTTTCATCGCTCTCACCTTGAAATGACCCATTGGTCGTTGCCTGGCATGAGGTCGATTAAACCGCTTGCCGCGGCAATCGTCTGGCAGGCCACCCCGAACATGTGGAATGTTTGCTGAACGCTCACCCTGTCCATAGGATCAAAGGGGATGATGATATTGGGCTCCGGCTCAACTTCCATCATTCCCTGGGCCTCTTCATCGAAGCACGCCGCGATAGAATCGCCCTCCGCAAACACCGCCAGCAGACAAGGGAGGGGCGGATTGCAGTCCGAAAGCTGTTGGCGGGTGTCGTCGTCAAGCTCCGGACGCTCTGCCTGAGCGGAGAGGTGATCGAGGGCGAGTACGACATTCAAGAGGTTCTTTGTGATGGGACCGTTGATCCTGTCCACGAGGCGAGCAAGCTCTCCGCCATTTAGCACCGCTTGCCGCATGCACGGAGGAATGGACCCAGCCACGTCGGGGAGTTCGTACTGGCCCGCGTCGGGTTCCTGTGCGGCCCATTCCCGGAGCGTCTCGGCTCTTTCTTCGGCATCCCGATAATCGTAAATTCTGATCCAGCGATTAAGAGCTCCGACGAAGAGGTGGAAGAATGTCACCGGGAGTTGCGGGTGGACGCTCTCCAGCAATTGCATCGCCGGCCCAAATGCCGCACAGCCACAGGTTGCATCGGAGGGCTCGACGATGAGGAACAATTGATTTGGCCGAGCTTCATCCCGCTCCGCCCAATCACTGGGACTGATGCTGATCACGGCGGAAAGCAGAAATCGGTGGCGGATGGCTGAGTCACCGTGCGCGTCAATCCAACGCTCAAGCGTAATCCTGATAAATGACGTTGGATCGCATTCGGCCTTTTCCCAATCTCCCGGGACGGCAATATTCAGCTCCAGGAGGGATTTGGCGAGCATCACTGCTAACCGGTCATCGGCAACCAAGCGATGCATTACGGGGATGTTGCCAATTCGCGGCAGCACCAAGCCACTTCCCTGAGGCATCAACTTACCGGAGGAAGCCATCCGGGTGGAGCGTTGAGTGCCGTGCGGTTGTAAGTGCGCTTGTTCGCCTCGACCGCGGCGGCGCAAAGAGAGGCGGCTTGCTGCCAGTCTTGGCATCGCGAAAACCTCCCAAGGAGTGTCTGGTAGCGAGCATGACGGCCCTGGCGAAGGCTTTCAAGCTCCGCCAGGACCGCCTGCTTCGTCACTTCCTTGCTATGGGGATTTCGGCTCATCGGATCAGCCCTTCGAGCCGATGGCTCGGGTGAATTGATAGCGCAGTTTGTCTCCGACCGCCTCCGGCCCTGTGATTGCCGCCGTGGCGATATCAGGGTATTGATGCGCATACAATGCCCGTACGTTCTCGACGGAAAGCTTGGGATCCGGGTCCGGTAGCCGCAGCCCGTTGAATTCAAAACAGCGAGAGAGCGGTTTGGCATCCATTAGAGTGCGAGGCCTCCTTTCGATTGAGTTGTAGCGGGTTCGGGAGTGGCGGGTGGGAACAACCCGAGTGTGCCGGGCCACGCCGACGAAGCCGGGGCACCAGTATTGCTTGCCGTCACATCGTCGGACGATGAAGGAGACGCAGTGGCAGCGGCACCCTTTTCGGGTGGCTTGGGAGCAGACCTCTTGCGCTCTTCAACCTTCCGCTTGGCTTCCTCTTGCGCTGCCTTGGCGGCAGCCTCCATGGTGGCCTTGGCCTCGGCCAAGGCGCTGGCGGTCTGCTGGTGGGTTTGGACATAACCGGCCAGGTGTTTTCCGAGTTCAGCGTCGAGTTCTTCGGGCGCGCCGGTGTACGTGAGCGGCGTGGTGAGAGCCGGATTCTCGTCGGCCTTGGCCTGAGTGGGGATGACATTAACACGTAGGGTCGTGTCATTCACCTTGGCCACCGTGATTAGCACCGTTCGGCCCGCGAGGAACGGCATGAGTTCGATGAACATACGACCTCCTCTGTGATTGCATTTATTGCCATTGATTGGGACGTGGTAGATAGATTCAGGTGAGGGAGTGCTGAGGGAAACTGGAATCTCTAAAATGGAATGTCTTCGCTCATTGACTCGCTTCTTGCCTCGTTGAAGGGGTTGTCGTTTTCATCGGCGTGCCCTGGCACTCTCGTTGTTTGTTCCGATTTGGCCTCGTTGCCGTTCTTGGGGGCCCGATCCAGGATCCTCATCATGTTGGCAACGACTTCCACCGTGGTCCGTTCCTCGCCTTCACGGTCTGACCATTTTCGAGTCTGTAATCTTCCTTCGAGGTAAACGTGGCGGCCCTTGCTGAGGTACTCCCCACAGACCTCGGCCAAGCGGCCAAAGCAGACAATGCGAAACCATTCCACTCTTTCACGAAGGGCGCCTTCGACGTTTTTCCACCTCTCGTTCACCGCAAGGCTGAAGGTGCCAACAGGCTTCCCCTGCTGACTGAAACGAACTTCCGGGGCGTCACCGAGAAATCCGATCAGAATCACTTTGTTCACACTTTGACACATACGTTTGTACTCCTTTCACTCAAGGCTGATCCGCACCGTTTCGCTGAAAGGCGCCATTCGGCGGGAATTAGTTACCCACAGGACGGGGAACTCCGGCGCTTCTGGGAATGACTCGCAGCACAAGTCGGTGAGATAAATCAGGCAAGCCGGCGCGATATCATTCTCGGCAACCCACTCGAACGGAGGACGGAAGTCCGTGCCCCCACCGCCTTTGGGTTCGAGCCGTACTGGTTCTGCCGCTCTGAACTCTTGGGTGGACTGCACTTGAGCGTCGCAATACACCACATGGATTGCTTCTGGCTGAGCTTCCTCCGAAATCGCCGATATCTCACCCGCAAATTCTTCCAGCTCACGTTTTCTGATTGAGCCCGAGGTATCGACGGCGATCACAATCTCGCCCAATCCACAGCGCTCGACTGATGGTAGGTAAAGGCCCGATGCGATGTATCGGCGGTTGGGTGGCGTCCACCGATAATCAGATGGCGTGGTGGCAGCGACAAAGTCGCGCAGGATCGCTCGCCAATCTTGTTGAGATTGGCGGCTTTCGGTAAGCGGCCTTTCAACGCCCAGCGGATCGTGTCCGCAGGCCTTGGCGGAACGAAGAGCCTGCTCAGCCGCAACCCCCCACTCATGTTCCTGACGGCGCTGTTCCGCTGGCGAAGCTGTCTGGCCTTGCTCATCTCTAGCATCCATCACCTCGCCAAAACGTCCTGGCTGGGGCGATGTAGAACGGGACGCCTGACCGCTTGGCTGGTCGCTCTGGGTTGATACCGGCTGAGTAGTGCTATCAGACGACGGACTGAACGGTGCAGGGCCCGGTGTTTGCTGCTGACCGCCAGCATTTCCCCCGCCCAGATTCGTTTGTTGCGGGTTCGGCTTTGGTGCTGCACCTCCACCGCCCCTTTTCTGGAGCAGCCGGGCGTAAATCTCTTCAGCGCTCAGATTGGCGAAGGCAGGATCAATCAGCGCCCCAGCGGGTCGCGCTCGCCGCGGCGGCAGTGGTGGCCCAGCGCACAATGCATCACTTCATGCGCCAGTGTCCCTTCCAATTCCGCTGGCTTGAGTTCGTCCACGAAATTAGGGTTGTAGACGATCCGGGAGCCGTCCGTGGCCTTCGTGGGTAAGTGGTCGGGGACCAGCTTCAACCGCAGGCAGAGCGTGCCGAAGAACGGCTGCAAGAGCAAGAGCTGAACCCGACTTTTGGTCAGCTTCTGAGCCGTGGCCGTCCGAAGAAGACTGCTCACATTATCCTCCCGACGTTCGATTCAGGAAGTGAACAACCCATGTACGCCGCCATCTTCGCGGCCAGATCATTCGCCGCTTTGGCGGTCTCCGTGCGAATTGAGTCCGACTTGCGCAGCCCTTGCGGATCGGCCAGCAGTGAGGCACGCACCTGACCGGCCACACGTTCAAGTTCCGGATCGCCGGTGACATTTAGCTTCGGCAGAACGTCGACCAGTTTAACCAAATTTGCGACGACGGAATCGCGAAATGGGTGTTCGACCCCTGTCCCTGTGACCTTGTAAGCGTTAAGGCGTTCGGCCAAGTGGCTAACTGTCTCGTAAAGACGTTGCCACAGATCACGGCTGGCTATTTGCAGTGAAGCCTCCACAGTTGCGGTGATCTGGCGCTTGATTCGCTCTTTCTCCTCGTCGCCAAGCGTTACCCGGAAATCGCCGGCATCCGGCAGAGGCATCACCTTGGTTTCGAAGGAAAACTTGCGACGAAACTCATCCGGTGCGGGGTAGTCCTCTGGCCGGAACAAGCCGCCAAGCCGCACCTTGGCCTGCTCCACGAGGTTCCCAAACTCACGGGCGAGCGCATCGACAGCCGGCGTAAAGCGGTTCGATAGCTCCCGCATTCTCTCCGTGTGGACCATGTAGGCTGCGCTGGGAAGCACCCGATAACCGTTATCGTCCCAGGGCAGCGTCATAAAGTAATGTTCCTGGCGAGCATTGCTCACGATCTTTTGCACTTCCGCCAGCGCCTCCTTGGGAAGAAGCACTTTGTGATAACGGCCGGCATCGGCCTGAGCGCCGTGGCGTTGAGCGATTTCCTGCGAGGCGTCGGGGTCGTGTTTCCGTGCCGACCACATGCTGATTGAGAGCGAGCACAACATCGCGCGGGAGGACAGGGTTGGCTCTGCCACGCAAACTGTGTTCATGGCATTAGTCTCCTTTCTTGGGAAGGATTTTGAGGTACAAGAAAAGAATGCCCACCGAGAACGGGAACATTGAACTATGCGATGGCATGATGGTTCTCTACAGCCCACTTCGTGTACCCGGCAGTGCACCGAATGGCGGGAGCCAGCAGCGTAGCATCACGCACGCACAGCACTTGAAACTCGGTGGGCAGCCGATTCAGATACAAGCAGATGCGGTCGAAGTTGGTATCGCAAGCACACCGCGCCAATGCCGAGGCGACTGCATACTGCGCGGCCGCGTTTTCAGGGATTGGTTCCTGGGTGGGGTTCAACAGGATGGCGTCGATGTTGGGCAGTTCCCTGAACATCCGCAGGAAAGCCGTGAATTCCGTCGCAGCGCCGGTTCCCACGGCGCCCGCGACAACCTCATACTCAATGGAAGGGTTCGACTGCGAGTCGAGAGAATCGAGAATGCGCGAGACGAACTCCCAGGAGCGGGGCGAGGGAAAAGCGTGGGCATCCCGGTCGAAGACGCTCAGCAGTTCGGGCCGGAAACGCAGGAAAGCGATCACCTCCGGACGAATTGCTGCCTGGATCGACCATTCCTGGAGATCCACTTCCAATTCGAGGTGAACGAAACGATTGCGCAGCGGAGTGGGCATTCGAGTCGTCGCTCCGCGGTCCGAGTCGCGGTTGCCGGCAGCGATGATGGCCCAGCCGTCAGGTAGAGTGTATTCGCCCAGCTTGCGATCCAGGACCAATTGATAGCAACTGGCCTGAACCATCGCGGGTGCTGCATTTAGTTCATCCAAGAAAAGAATGCCCGCGCCCTCCTGCGGCAAGAACTCGGGAGTCGCCCATTTCGACCGGCCGTCGCTCGCCAGAAACGGCAAGCCCCGTAAATCGACTGGATCGAGCAAGAGCGCTCGCACGTCTCGCAGCTGCACACTGCTGGCCTCTGCCACCTGGCGGACTACGGCCGACTTGCCTACGCCAGGACCGCCCCAGATGAAGACCGGTTGGCGAGCCGCTGTGAGCAGGCGCAAGGCGTCGGCTATTCCCGATGCTTTCATACGAACTCCTTTTAATCAGGAGAGTTACCCTCTGTGTTGGAGCTTGATGCGGCAACATTTATGTCGCGCACAACCTCGAAAAAACATTCTTGGGGGACCGTTGTGGGCTTCGGTGGGATTACCACAGCCCGTTCGCAATCAACGCGGCTGTTGCCAACGCTATAAGTGATCGGAGAAGCCCACATCCTTCACTTGTGGTTACAGAATCTGGTGAACTGAGCGTCGGGGGGGCAGGCGACACCGGGGAACGGCGATACCTTCCTGGTGTATCGCATCCGGCACGAATCGTCATAGCGGAGTCGGAACAGACGGCTTCTAGCTCTGAATTTTGTTTGAGGGGATTTCGACTTCGGTATAGCTGCCGGGGGACGCCGCGTTGACAGCTTCAACAACCCGCTGCATGTAGGGACGAAGTTCCGGCCATTGTTGTCGGCCGAGCACCACAATTGCAATTCTCCGTCCAGTAAGATCCTGCTGATAGCGGAGATTTTTGTCGGTTGTTAAGAAGAGATCAAATCCCGCCTTTTCTGCCGCAGTAAGCAATTCACCGTTTCGGAGCTTGTGCCAGCCCAGTTGAAAAGCGGTCCGGACCGTATGCCCTTCCAGATATGGCCGGATCGGGACGGGCGTCGCCTGATCGAAAAGTATCAGCATTTATGGCGTTAATGCAGGGGACTTATCGAGACTGCGAGCCGCGAATTCAATCACCGCCTTGACCTGCTCCCGGTCAAGCCCCTCGAACCATTCCATGATGTCGTCGATGTT
>JASHSC010000252.1 GCA_030036915.1 Terriglobia bacterium | reverse complement strand
CCCAGTTGAAAAGCGGTCCGGACCGTATGCCCTTCCAGATATGGCCGGATCGGGACGGGCGTCGCCTGATCGAAAAGTATCAGCATTTATGGCGTTAATGCAGGGGACTTATCGAGACTGCGAGCCGCGAATTCAATCACCGCCTTGACCTGCTCCCGGTCAAGCCCCTCGAACCATTCCATGATGTCGTCGATGTTAGCCCCCGCTTCGATATTCTCAAAGATTGCGGAAACGGGCATGCGCGTACCCCGCAGCACCCAGGCTCCGCTAACCTTGCCGGGGATACTTTCCACGGCAGGGCATTGTGACCAATCGAGGTTCGCCATGGCTTGATCTCCTTCTTTCAGCGTGTCGTAAATAGCAAGTTTACGCCGGTTCGTTTGGTTTGTCATCGCCTGGCGACTTTGGCCGCGACGAATACGGCAGGCGAGGCTGCCCAGGGCTCAGTCGGGAGAAAAATGTCGGTGTTAGTGATGTAGCAAGTGATCTCATCCAGCGGAAAGTCCGTGTAATCGAGCTCATCCTGTGTACAAAATCCTGCCGTTTCCGCATGTCAGAGTGCCGGTCCGGTCAAGCCGTACTATGAGATTCCAGACTGAAGACTCTTGGCCCGCAGCACGCTCGTTGAAGATCTGGATAAAAACGATCCCATCTTTGAACAAATAGGCTCCGGCGAAGTCAGCAACGTACTTCGCGCCGTCCGTGAAAGGGAGGTTGCGATTGATCCCGTGCCGATACTATTGCTCGGTACATGTGAGCCGTATTAGATCGGCCTTGTTGAGCCGTGCAGTCTTCAAGATGGAGGCAAGATTGGCTAGATCGTAATTAGGAACACCCGCTCGTGCTTCCGCAGTTTGCGCAGCGGTAGCATGCCCCACTACGGGTCATGATGGCCCCGCACTCTTTGCAAGCCGGCGCATCCATTTGCCCTTCAACTACACCATTTGCGGATAGGGAGGCGGGCGCCGAAACTGTTGCCTCGGTTTCGACGCCCGTGGGGGAGGGAGACACAGGGGGAGAAATTTGAGCGCAAGCCAACGCGCGATGTAGTCGGTCATAGATTTGGCGAACCCAATTTCCGGGTTCCCGCTCCACCCGCTCGGCTCAAAACGCGTGTGGCTGAACTTGTCGCAAAGGATTTTGAGAGGTACACCGTACTGAAGCGCCAGGGACACAGCCGTTGCGAAGCAGTCCATAAGCCCCGAAACTGTTGACCCTTCCTTCGCCGTGGTGATAAAGATCTCGCCGGGGTTCCCATCCTCGTAAAATCCAACCGTCAGATACCCCTCATACCAGCCAACGTTGAAGTGGTGCACGAGAGCTTTCCGTTCATCCGGCAATCGGCGCCGAACCGGAGCGGCTCCTGCGCTATCTTTGATTTCAGGCATAGACTTCTCGCAACAAGGTCGAAGAGATTTGCTTTCCCCTGCTCATAGACGTCATCGTTCGCAGGGAGTCGCACGTGCCGAGTAGGACAGGTGATACCAAATTTACCCTTGGGCTTCGAAGGCATTCTCAGGCTTGGGCTGCGGACGCAGAACAGTCCAATGATCTCGAACCCCATAGCGATGTTGCTCAACCCAGCGCCGGGTATACAGCTTTATCCCTTCCAGCCAAACGCCGGGATCACGGGACTTGAGCAAGCTCAGCTCGGAGTTTGTAACGTTCCCGCACACCTGGCGACTGCTCGCCACACGCATGTATTCGTGAAGTTCCCCACTCATCCGCGCCATGGGAAGGTAAAGCCAGGTAGGCGTCACAATGAACGCCAGCTTGTCGGCCAGGCAGAGCTTCGAGTACGGCTTGCCAACTCGCTTCGCCCAATGCCGCGAATGGCAAAGCGTGAAGTCGCGCCAATCTCGCCCGAATAGCCAGCCCATGACGCGACCGCCAAGCACGACGTGCTGTTCTCCCTCGTTCCCGTCCATATCGCGCTTTCCGAGGTAGCCAATGTCATGCAGGAAGAAAGCCAACCAAAGTCTGACATCCCACGGGAAGGCGAACATTTTCCACCAAGCGAACGCAACGAAGAATGGGTGAATCAAAATGCAATGCACCCCGAAAAGCACGCTCTTTGTCCCGACGTTCATCTCGAATGACCTCCCGCGGTGGTCGCGACCTTTTTCTCGGATTGCTCTCCCCAGGCGGTGCGCTTCCCAATCACAAACATTACAACTGCCTGCGCTTTGTCGAGTGCTTCGAACAACTCTGCAAGGTCGCTCATTCGCCCGCGCACAGATATTTGCAGGACCACCTTCACTTCGGTTTCGCCAACGGCTGTCATTCGCGCACCTCAGTGACATTCGCCTCGCTAGGATTCGCGACGCCTTGGTTCGGTGCTCTCAGATAATGTGCGTGTACACACCCATTGCAGCAGACCGCCCCAGTGATAGCCTTCACAACGGCCTCAAACTTAGCCGGGATGGCCAGAACTTCCCCTGCACGCGTGTTGAAAGCCGGTGCGGTCGACCCTCGTTGGTCTCGGTGCTCTCGTACCAAGTCTCCTTCCAGGTAACCGTCATGCCCACGAAACAGAACCTTGCTTTCAAGTGGCGGGCGCTTCCCGTTCTCGGCCTGTCCAGGCGCATGACGCGTAATCAGAAGGTCGTAGGTGTGCCCTCGGCGGAACATTTCAACACGCACAAACGCCGGCGCGATCACCAATGCGTGCACACCATTGACGCCAACTGAGTCAAGTGGATGAAGCCAGGAGAGCCGTCCGCCACTCCCATCGCAGAAAGTTACGTAGCGGCCGAGTTGTTCCACCGCGCCGCCCGACTCCACGCCGCGTACTACATAGCGACGTGCCAGATGCTGGTGTTCCAGGCTGACGCCAGGGTTAGCATAAATGCCGACTTCGCCTAGTCTCCGTAATGCATGCCGTGGAATATTTAGTCCCTGACGGGCTTCGTCTCGTCCATTGCTTCGACCCATGCTTGTCTCCTTGCGCGCAATTGCACCAGAGCCTCGAATGCCACCCGATTTGTCGACTCTAATTGACGCTATCCAGTCACGCGCTTTAGCTCGGTCTGAACATCTGCCGGCCGGACGCCGTTCGGACCTTGCGTGTAACAACGGCCTTCGGAATCGAGCAAAAGATACCGTCGCGTCCAGATGTGCTTGTAGAATTCAATTCCGCCTTC
>JASHSC010000251.1 GCA_030036915.1 Terriglobia bacterium | reverse complement strand
ACTTCTCGGTGGCTTCGTCGAACGGGTCCCAGACCGTCGCTCCGGGCGCACAGGCGGCTTACACCATCAACGTGGGTTCGGTGGGCGGTACATTCTCAAACGCTGTGGCGCTGACTTGCACGAATTCTCCGGCGACCACCTTGTGCGCGTTTGCCACGGGCTCCGTCACTCCTGGGGCCAATGGTGCGACCACGCAGATGACGGTGACTACCACGGCGGGCTCAGCTGCGCGAGTGTCGCCGCCCGTCAGCGCGCCTCCACCGGTTATTCCCGCTGGATTGCTGGTCCTTTCGGCCTCAACGTTGCTGGCGGCCATTTGGTACGCAAGGCGCGGATCGCTCCGCCGAATTGCTGTCGGCTGCCTGCTCTTCGCCGCGCTGCTGGCCATGAGCCTCATGGCGGCTTGTGGACAAAGCGGATTCCCCACGCCCACGGTGGGGGGAACTCCGGCGGGAGTTTACACAATTACGGTTACGGGAACGTCCGGGACCATTCAGCATTCAACCACGGTTACGCTGACGGTCAACTGATCCCGAGGAGAGAGACATGGGCACTGGCCTTTATCGAAAGCTGGGTGTGGCATTTGTCCTGCTGCTGTTGGGTGCGGCAGGCGCGCGCGGGCAAATTGCCACCCCGATCGATGCTTTCGTGGGTTACAGCTATTTTCATACCAACGCGCCTCCGGGCGAGTGCGGATGCTTTAGCATGAACGGCGGCACCGGTGAACTCTCAACCCTTCTGGGCCACGGAATCAGCGCCCTGGCTGATGTCGGGGGTTATTACCAGGGCAACGTGGACAAGACGGGACGTACCCTTCAAGTGGAAACCTTTCTCTTCGGGCCGCGCTTTTCCACCCACCACTGGAGAAAGGTAACGCTCTTTGGCGAATCTATGTTCGGCGGGTCAATGGGCATCGGGACGCTTTATGAAACCAGCGCCACCACGTCGGGCAGCGCCAGCGGCTTCTCGCTCGGCGCCGGCGGAGGAGTGGACTTGAACGTATCCCCGCGCATTTCCGTGAGGGTGTTTCAGGCGGATTACATCATGACGCGCATGCCTAATTCCTTCGACAACACCCAAAATAACTTGCGACTCAACTTCGGCGTGGTCTTTCATTTCGGCCAGGGTCGCTGAAAGTTTCCGCGTGGCTGTGGCATGGGCTTCCAGCCCATGCGCACGGGCAGGATGCCCGTGCCACAGCGGGCGAGACGATTTGAATCACCACCCGACTGCAGAGCATCATGGCTTGACGTGGCCGAGCGATTCAGCAAAGAATGAGGGCTCCCCTCGACGGCGCAGGGCCGAAAAATGAACGATCCCATCCGCATTTCCGCCGCCTCCCGCATCGGCTTCACCTGAGCGTAAACCTTTCGATCGCGTGCCGATTGCCTGCGTTTCCATTCATCCATAATTAACCTGGAGGGGGACCGTGAAAACCCGACCTATGTTGATGCTTTTCTACATTCTCGCGCTCATTGCGATGTCCGTGGCGGCGTTGATGCCAGGGGAATTCTCTGCGCCTTCGCGGATGTTTGTTTTTACGTACCAGGTAACCCTCAAGGACCTTCCCGCCGGGGCCAAACGTGTGCGCATCTGGATTCCCAGCGCCGCAACGGATGCGAACCAGACAGTGACCGTAAAGAGAGTCACAGGACCTGTGCCTCTGCACGCGACGCGCGAAACTCCTTTCGGCAATCACATCCTATATGGAGAAATCTCGCATCCCGCGGCAGGCCCGGAGGAATTCACTCTGGAATACCAGGTGACGCGCAAGGAATACGCCCGTGGAGACTACGATCATCTTCTGAAGGCGAGCCAGGGCAATGCTGCCGCGCCCGCAAGTCTGGCGGCTTATCTTGCTCCAGACCGACTGGTTCCAATCGACGGCCGCATCAAGACACTGGCGGATGAAAACACCCGCGGCAAGCAGGGCACGGTGGAGAAGGCACGCGCGCTTTACGATTTCGTGTTCAACACCGTTCGCTACGATAAGTCGGGCACCGGCTGGGGACGCGGCGATTCGCTTTGGGTATGCGACGCGAAGCACGGCAACTGCACGGACTTCCACTCGCTGTTTATTTCACTCGCTCGCGCGGAGGGAATTCCCGCGCGATTTGAAATCGGTTTCCCGATTCCCACAGGAGCGGAAGGCACCATTCCCGGCTACCACTGCTGGGCGGAGTTTTACGCGAATGGCGTGGGCTGGGTGCCGGTGGACATCTCCGAGGCATGGAAGGATCCCAAGAAGCGCGAATACTTCTTCGGCTCTCTTGACGCCAACCGAGTGCAGTTTACCGTGGGGCGCGACCTGACACTCCAACCGAAGCAGGACGGGCCGCCCCTCAACTACTTCATCTATCCCTACGTGGAAGTAGACGGCAAGGAATTCGAAGGCGTGGAGAAGAAGTTCACGTATCGTGAAGCTGCCGCCGGCGCGGGTCACGCGCGTGTAGCGCGATGAATCTTTCTTATTGACCTTGTTCCATCAGAGCTTCTCGAACCCATCCGTGCTCCACTCCTCCGAGCCCACGCCGTTGTGGACGAAGAACAGTCCCTCGGGGTCGTACTTCTTCTTGATAGCGGCAAGGTGCGCGTGGTTTGCTCCCCAGTAGGATTGCTGCCAGCCTTTCTCGAAATAATTGCTCTCGCTCACATAGGCCGCGGGGATGGGCGCGACGGCGCGAAGTTCGTTCATGGCGGCATGGACGCGCGCCGCCGCCTTGCGACCCTCGGCGAGGTTGGGCTCATGGGCCGCAACTCCCGGGTAGGCAGGTCCCTGGCCGTCGCCGATGATGGCCAGGGCAAACGCGCCAAGCACGGCGGGATTGGTGGCCGTGTCGCGTGACCGCTCCAGCGCTTCCGGTGGGGCGCCGGCAAGGCCTTTATTGAAATGCAGCTCAATGCTCGTGTGGCGTGAGCCTTGAAACAACGCTTGGGCCAGTTTCTCCTGCGAGTCACTCTCCAGCAGCGATGCGGGAAGCCACTGCGACTCGTATCCCCAGATGAACCAGCTCACCTGTCCGCCATCGCCCGTCCACCAGACGTTGCTGGGCGAGGCGCCGGGACGTGAATCGGAGTTGAATACGTGCTGGTGATGTTCCTTCCGCCATTCCACGTCCCACCACGCGCGCGCCGGCATGCTTCCAATCACCTGGTCCCCTACGAGAGTGTATTTCTGCGGCGAGTGGGCCACAAAATCCATAAAGGGTTGCCAGACTTTTCGCGTTTCAGCGGTATCGAGCCCTTGGGAAACCATGCTGATTTCGAGCGTATTTTGCGTTCGGAAGTGCGCCGACTCGCCCCAGTGGTCGTTAAAGAGGTGATCGCGGTAGAAACTGACGAAGGCGTGCACCAACTCGCGATAAGCGTCATCGGATGCGGCCTTGACATTGAAAAAGGCGCCGCCCGACCACTCCGCCAGGTCATGGGTGCGCAGCGTTACGCGGCTGATCACGCCGAAGCTGCCGCCACCGCCGCCCTTGAGCGCCCAGAACAAATCAGAGTTCATGCAGGCGTTGGCAATGCGAATCTGCCCATCGGCGGTCACCACTTCCGCTTCCAGCAATCCCGCCGCTGCGGTTCCATAGTGCTTCGAGAAGTTTCCGAACCCGCCGCTCTGAATGAGTCCCGCCACGCCCACGGTGGTGCAACCTCCGCCTTGAACGTAGCGCCCACCTTGCGTGGTGACAGCATCGTAAGCTTGCATCCAGATCGCGCCGGCGCCGGCGGTTGCGGCGGGCTGCGGCGCTACATTGCCCTCGCATCCCTGCGGCACAAACGCCGGGAGCAGGGTGACTTCATGCATGCGCCGTGTCCAGATGAGGAGTGAGTCCGGCGCATTCGAGGTGCCCTGGTAGCTGTGCCCGCCGCCTTTCACCACCAGGCGTAAATCGTGCTCGCGCGCAAATTTCACCCCCGCGGCAATGTCCTGCGCGTTTGTGGCGGCCACGGCATAGACGCTCGGCTGGCTGACCCACGCATCCACCCAGCCCAGAGACTGTGTCAGTCCCGGATGGTCGCCAACGTAGTAGGGGTTTCGGATGTTCGCGAGATATTCCTTGGCGGCGGCGCCTCCCGGGTCGTTCTTTAAGGCCGTGAGGGAAGAGTTCACTCGAATCAGGTTTCCGCCCACGGCGTCATGAAGGCGTTTCCACTCGGCTTGTGAGGGCCATTTTGCGTCTGAGGGGCGGCGCCGGCAAAATCCGCTTTTTGCCCAAACACCTCGCCCCGGTACGGATACAATCGCTGCTGATCCGGAGGTCTTGAGGAATTGCCTTCTGTTCATATTGCTGGAGCAGTTGGGTTACGCTTCCTGTTCGGTCTGGGCGGAGCGCAGGCGGGCGGCCTTGCCGCGCAGCTTGCGCAGGTAATAGAGCTTGGCGCGGCGAACGCGGCCGGAGCGCACCACTTCAATCTTATCCACCACCGGCGAGTGCAAGGGGAAGATGCGCTCCACGCCGTGGCCGAAGGAGATCTTGCGGACCGTAAACATGGAGTGGTTGCGGGCGCGGCGCTGGCCAATCACCGTGCCTTCGAACACCTGGATTCTTTCCTTTTCGCCTTCCTTGATCTTAACGTGGACTCGCACGGTGTCGCCGGAGCGAAACGCCTGGACCTCCTGCTTCATCTGTGATTGTTCAACTTTTTCAAGCGCATTCATTTTTCCATTCTCCCAAATTTTTCGAGGGCGCAAATTTGCGCAGGGAATTTCTCTTGCCGGGTCAGCCTCGAAATAAGTTTAAAGTCCTAAAGCAGCGCTCGCCGCCCCTGCGGGGCACGCGTTAGGCTTTCCTCTCAAGCGACTCAAGCCACTGCCGCTCCTCGGCGCTCAGTGAAACCCGGGTGAGCAGGTCCGGCCTGCGCCTCCAGGTTTTTTCCAGCGCGCGCCGTCGCCGCCACTGGCGAATCTGCTCGTGGTCGCCGGAGAGCAGAACTTCCGGAACTTTCCAATTGCGAAATTCCGCCGGGCGCGTGTAGTGCGGGCAATCGAGCAGACCGTGTCCACCGTTTTGCGAACTCCCCTCCGGAGCCCCAAACGAATCCTGCTGGCTCGACTCTTCGTTTCCCAGCACTCCCGGGAGCAGGCGGATCGTGGCTTCCATCAAAATCGCCGCGGGCAATTCGCCGCCGCTCAGGACGAAATCGCCAATCGAAACTTCGTCCGTGGCGAGATGTTCCGCCACGCGTTCGTCCACGCCTTCATAGCGCCCGCAGATCAAGACCACGCGCACGGCTTGCGAAAACTCTTCCGCAACGGCCTGGGTCAGCAGGCGACCCTGGGGAGAGAGCAGAATGACCCGAACATCCTTGTCCTGTTCCTCGCCGTGAAGCGCCTCAACCGCCCGGAAAATCGGTTCGGGCTTAAAGACCATCCCCGGCCCGCCGCCGAACGGCCGATCATCCACCGTGCGATGGCGGTCATCGGTGTAATCCCGCAAATCGTGCAGCCGGATCGCCGCGCGGCCCGCTGCCACGGCCCTCTTCAGCAGCCCGTGCTCCAGGATGCTGCGAAAGAAGTCCGGAAAGATGGTGATGACGTCGAAGGTCATCAAGAAAGGGTAAAGGATAAAGCGTAAAGGGTAAAGGATGAAAAGCTCTGGTCATACGTCCTTTCAGCTTTACTCCTTATCCTTCGCCCCTCCTGAATCATTCAACTCGAGCAAATCCTCCGGCGGGTCGATTACGATTCTCCGCGCGCCAACGTCGATCTGCGTGCAGATTTCCTGCGCCAGTGGTATCAACACTTCAGCTTTTTCGCCTGGAGGCTGGACGTGAAGAATGTCCACGCCACCCGTGGCCTCGACTTCGACTACCGTCCCGATTTCCCGTCCCTGGCGCTCCCAAACCACCCGGCAACCCTGTAATTCGCACAAATAGTAATGGTGCGCAGGAAGCGAGGTGCGCTGTTCCCAGGGGATAAGCACTTGCAGGCCGCGCAGACGAGACGCGCCCTCAATCGTGTCTACTCCTGAGAATTTCAGGATGATTCGGCCCTTGTGTGGCCAGGAACGTTCAACCTCAATCGGCCGGGGAGCCTGCCCGGAAGATTCCAGCAAAGCCGATTGCAACCCGCAGAATCGTTCTGGGAAATCCGTAAGGATTTCCGCCGCGACCTCTCCCTTTCGCCCTTGTGGCCGGAGAATTTGCGCGATGGCCAAGAATTGCCCGGCGATGTTTTGCGCCAAAGCTTCTCCCGCCCTTCAGGCCGCTTCCCGTCGGCTGTGAGACCTCAGCCCCCCTACTCCAGAATCTCCAGCGTGAAGCGCTTCTTGAGCTTCATGCCGGCGGCGTTGAGGATGGTGCGAACGGAGCGCGCGGTGCGCCCCTGTTTTCCGATCACCTTCCCCAAATCGGACGGATGCACCCGCAATTCCAGGACGGTCACTTGCTCGCCTTCCACAGCCCGCACAGTAACCTGTTCGGGATTATCCACCAGCGCTTTGGCAATGGCTTCGATTAACTCCCTCATCTGCCCCTCCCGCGCACTTGAGTTGATGTGCCTAGGTCCGTTTGAACAATTGTGGTTGAGACCTGTAAATCGCCACTCGTGCAGCCGCCGCGGTTGGCGCAGATGCCGGCCTCCTTCAGGCCGGAGGAGCCGACGCGTGAGGTTTCTTCAAGAAACTTTGCACAGTTTCCGAAGGTTGTGCCCCCCGTCCGATCCAATAATCAACGCGTTCGCGGTTCAGCATGATCTCCGGAGGAGTTCGCCGGGGATTATAATGGCCGACAATTTCCACAAAACGTCCGTCGCGGGCCCGCTCGCGATCAATCACCACGACTCGATAAGTGCTCTTCTTCTTCGCGCCCGTTCGGGCCAAGCGTATTCTTAACAATCTCCACCTCTTTTTTGATGTTATGCCGGCGATAAGAGTTGGACTCTTTTCCCCTCTTAATCGCCATCTGCCCAAAGGCAGCTAAAGCCTTCTTCGCCGAAAATTTCTTTTCCCGTTCGCTCGCGATCACATCCTTGAGCCTGTTGGCATGCGCAAACGGCTGAGCCCCCGCCCCAGGAGGTTCTGGCTCATGGACTTCATCATTTTGCGCATTTGGAAATATTGTTTCAAGACCTGATTGACCTGCTGGACGGATGTTCCGCTGCCACGTGCGATGCGCTTGCGCCGCTTGCCGTTGATGATCTCGTGGTTGCGGCGTTCCTGGGGGGTCATGGAGTCGATGATCGCCTCAATGTGAATCAGTTCTTTTTCTTCGACTTTCACTTTGCCGGCATCCTTGAAAATCCCGACTTTGGGGAGCATGCCCAGCATCTGATCCATGGGCCCCATCTTGCGCACCTGGCTCAATTGATCGCGGAAGTCTTCCAGCGAAAAGGTATCGGTTTGCAGCTTGCGATGGACTTCGATGGCCTTCTGCTTGTCGATTTTCTGCTCGGCTTTTTCGATGAGCGATAGGATGTCGCCCATGCCGAGAATGCGGGAGACAATTCGCTCGGGATAGAACACTTCCAGTTGATCGTATTTTTCACCAATGCCCATGAACTTGATGGGCTGGCCGGTGACGTGATGAATGGAAAGCGCCGCGCCGCCGCGGGCATCGCCATCGAGCTTGGTCAGGATGACTCCCGTCGTACCCAATCGTTCGTGGAACTCCTGGGCACTGCGCACGGCGTCCTGGCCGATCATGGCGTCGGCGACGAGAAGCACTTCGCTGGGCCGCAGCTTGATGCGCAGCTCACTCACTTCGTTCATCAGCTCCTCATCGATGTGCAGGCGGCCCGCAGTATCCACGATCAAAACATCATGCCCGCGGTCGGCGGCGTCCTTGCGTGCGGCGGTGGCCAATTCAATCGGAGAGGTGATGCCTTCACCGGTGAAAATGGGAATCTGAACAGCCTTGGCGATCACGGCCAACTGCTCACGCGCGGCAGGGCGGTAAACGTCAGTTGAAACCAGCATCGGGCGGTGCTTTCGCGCGGCGAGCCATAGCGCCAATTTACCGGAAGTGGTGGTCTTGCCCGAGCCCTGGAGGCCGACCATCAGAAAGACAGTGGGGTATTCTTTTGAAAAAGACAGCAACGAGGCTTCGCGGCCAAGGATTTCAATCAATTGATCGCGAACGATGCGGATGACTTCCTGAACGGGCGAAAGGCTGGCGCGAACCTCTTCGCCGCGTGCCATGACGCGGACGCGGTCGAGCAACTCTTTTACTACATTGAGGTTAACATCGGCTTCGAGAAGCGCCAGGCGGACCTCGCGCAAGGTCTGGTCCACGACCTCGTCGTTCAGAACTCCCTGAATGCGCAAGGTCTTGAAAACTTTCTGCAGCCGATCTTGGAGTGCGTCAAACATTCAGTGCTCGCCAGTTGGGGATGCGGGTACCCCTCCCCAGTACGATGCTAATTTGCCGGACTGCCTATGCTATTTTACGAGCTTAACTATTGTCAAGCAGAGTGCGCCTTCGGTAGTGCCTCATTTTGAATTTCGTTGATGCCGGGCTTGTCCCTGTCCACCGCCTGGACCGGGGCGCCCCACGACTTCAGCCTGTAAAGCCCGGCGCTACGCAACACTAGCGGCGCTTGTCCGGTTATTGTTTGCCGCGGGAGATATCGGACAGGACCTCGTTGTCAAGCAGAGACAGTTATCCCTGGGATTCAAAGGAAGGGAAGTTTAGAGGTTCAGAAGATAATCGGACGCCGTGAGGTTTCCGAACCTCACTGTATTCACTCGTTCTCCCACCACGTTGGCGAAATACTCGAGAATGGCCGTCAATTTCAGCGCAGCGGGCGACTCGCGCAGCCTGAGCAGGTGGCGCGTCACCAGGTAAGCGAAGACCAGCTTGAAGTAGACAATCAAAAGCCGCTCCTCGTAGCTATAGCGCTGATTGACGTTCGCCGCGTTCTTCAGGAGGTAAGTGAGCGCCAGGAAATCGCACTTGAGCGTCAGCGTCAGCCTTGGATATTCGACGGGCGAGCCGAAATCCTGGATGGCCTTGCGCACGGATGGGAACTCCAGTCGATTAGCGCTGACGATGGAGTTTGAATACTCTTGAGTGAACTTTCGGCGCAGGATTTTCTGGCAAATCGCCTGGAGATAGAAGAAGAAAAGCCCCGTGGATAGGATCAAAATCAGGGCTGCCATGAACATGCATGCACCTCACTGCAACATTTCAATTCGATACGGCCTCCGCCAAGGCCGTGTGTTCCCCTGCCAACGTATCGACTTGAACTGTCTTTTGCGTCTTGACGATGGCATATCCCCAGATCAACAACATCCCGAGCGAACAAACCGGGTTGAGGATGCTGAACAACAGAGGTGAAATCCCCTGTCCGAGCGTCAGGTGGTACAAGGCCAAACCTGCTGCTTCCCCCGCAAATTGCACTCCCAGACCGCAGACCAGCAGCCCCAACTCGTCGTCAGCAATGGCGAGTTGCTGAATCATCACGAAAAGCAGAGTGTTCAGAACCAGACAACTGAAGTAAAGGTTTTGGCTGAACTCCACCATGAATCCCCGTGCGTTCAATCGATTCATGTGACGAGTGAGGATTAAAACTGAAATGGCCACGACCAGCAAGAAAACGAACTGGAGCATCTGTCGAACTAAACGCCACAACTTTTCTTCCTGCGCGCAGGCGCGGTGGAAGAAACTGCAGGTCAAGAGAAAGGCGCCCAAAGCAAGCGCCACGTCCGTCA
Organism: Terriglobia bacterium; assembly: GCA_030036915.1. Lineage (GTDB taxonomy): Bacteria > Acidobacteriota > Terriglobia > UBA7540 > UBA7540 > Bog-366. Next base: position 8,137 of record JASHSC010000251.1, on the reverse strand, counting down.
ACCAATAAAAATAAAAATACTGGATGGATCTCTCGCCAAAATAACTAAGCACTGCTGACCGGCCAATCCCATCCACCGCGAAGAGAAGGCCGATGTACAAACACAATCCCCTGAGGTGGCGCCAACTTCCCCTTGCAACGAGAAGCACGCACACTACACCCTCGAGAATATAAATGCTGTACTGGAGGCCGCTACTGAGGATCTGACCAGTCATGAGCTCTGGGGGAGTACCTCTCACCTTAGGTGCTCCCGCGCCACTCAAATGACCGGAAGCGACCTACTTCATGGGCGGCATCGGAGCCGGCGATCCGCCGATTCCTAAAGTTCCCATGGGCGGCATCGGAGCTGGTGATCCGCCGATTCCTAAAGTTCCCATGGGCGGCATGGGCGCTGGAGATCCCCCGATTCCAGCGACACTGCGCCGCAAAGAAAGGCTGCACAAGACTACCAGAAGCGCCAACAAAGACGCTAGTAGATAATTCTTCATGACTTTCCTCCAGTTAGTCAACCAAAAAAGTTCCCCATCTGGGCGGAAAGCCTATCCAATTATCTACTCGTTGTCAATACATTCCTAGACACTCCACCCCGCCCCGCGATATGACCGAAAACGGGTTAGAGCCTCTAGGCACATCAACCCTCCAAGAAGCCAATTCTCCGGCGGGTGGGACTTTAATGCCCCCTCAGATTTCTGACAATAGTACAAGAGTACCATATGCGGTATGGCACTATCGTATGGTACCAATTAATTGGAATCTGCTAATTTTCTGGACCGATCACACGAAAATCCATCAAACTTATCTCGCCCTTGAGTTGACCCCAAGGGGGGCAGATGGCATCATAGAAACTATTAATTGAAGTGGTTGTAGGGGGTGTGGTGTGAATCCAAAGAAAAAATATCTGCCGATTTCAATTATGGCAGGGGTCGTGGGAGTGCTGCTCCTTGCCAGCTTCCCCCCGCGTTGGTTCGCCCAATCTCAGGACCCCTCGACGAGCGGACAACAACAACAACCAAGCCCGGGCCCGCAGCCTGACGTGGATGAGACGGTTCTGGTTCCCAAGAAATCGCAGCCGGCTCCTTCGCAGCCCTCCACAGCGGAACCGTCCACGGCGCAGCCTTCCCCGACGCAGCCGGCGGACAAGCCCATGAAAATCAATCCCAGCGAAGTCTACTCGCTTTCCACGACCACCAACCTCGTCAACGTGGACGTCATGGTGGTTGATAACAACGGAAATCCGCTTCAAAATCTTGATAAGAAGAATTTCCAGTTATACGACGACGGCGTGCAACAGTCGGTGACCAATTTTGGAACAGGCGAAGCGCCCATGACGGTTTGCATGCTCATTGAGTTTGCCAACCGCAATTGGGCATACCTTTATTTGGCGCTCCGCTACAGCTATGACTTCTTAAATGTCATCCACCCGAAGGATTGGGTGGCAGTGGTTTCCTTCGACCTGAAGCCGCAAATTCTCACCGACTTCACGCAGGACCGACTGGAGGTGCGCTCAGCGCTGGATCAATTGCGCATGCCCGGCTTTATGGAATCGAATTTTTACGATGCTCTGGCGTTTGTGCTTGACCGGATGAATGAGGTGCGTGGGCGCAAGGCCGTTCTGGCCGTGGTGACCGGAATCGACACCTTCAGCAAGCTGACGTACGACCAGATCCTGAAAAAGGTGAAGTCATCGGACACGCCCATCTACCCCGTCAGCATCGTGGAGTTTTTGGCCGTCCGTAGCCCCCGCGGCGACAATATCACGACGCTGCAAGCAGAAAATTGCCTCAAAACCATGGCCCAATACTCCGGCGGGCAGGCCTATTTCCCGCGCTTCGAGCAGGAACTTCCCGCGGATTACCAGCAAATCGCCGAGCAGCTTCGCCGGCAATACAGCCTAGGCTTTGTTCCCACGAACGCCACGCACGATGGCCGCTACCACAAGCTCAAGGTGGATGTCGTGGATGATCAGGGAAATCCCCTGACGATTTTCAATGAAAAGGGCAAGAAGATAAAATACCACGTGGTTGCGCGCGACGGGTACTACGCGCCGAAATCTTAGTGGGAAAAGTGCCGTACGCCGGTCAGGACCATCGCCATCTTGTGCTGGTTTGCGGCGGCGATGACTTCATTGTCGCGAACCGACCCGCCGGGCTGTACAATCGCCGTTACTCCCACTCGCGCTGCCTCCTCCACATTGTCGGGAAACGGAAAAAAGGCGTCGGAAGCAAGGACAGTGCCTTCCAGCGGGTGCTTCAACTCGCGGGCCTTTGTGGCGCCCAGCTTGACGGAGTCCACGCGGCTCATTTGGCCCGCCCCAACCCCCACCAGAACACCCCGCCGGGCGAAAACGATGCCGTTCGACTTCGTGTGCTTCACGACGCGCCAGGCAAAAATCATGGCTTCCATTTCTTCCGGGGTAGGCTGGCGCTCGGTGACGTATTTCCAGAGTTGGGGCTGGGCGGGCAGTGAATCGGGAGTCTGGACGAGCAATCCGCCACCCACAACTTTGAGCTGAAGGCCGAAGTCGTCCCCAAGCGTTGCCGACATGTCGAGGAGGCGAAGATTTTTCTTGCCGGCCAAACGCTCGAGCGCCGCAGGTTCAAATCCCGGCGCCACCACGGCCTCCACAAAAAGCTTGGACAGCTCTTCCGCCGTGGGTCTGGTCACGGGGCGGTTAAAGGCGATCACCGACCCGAAGGCTGAAACCGGGTCAACTTCCAGGGCGCGCTGATAGCTTTCCACCAGCGTCGTGCCGGAAGCGACCCCGCAAGGGTTGGTGTGCTTGATGATGACCGTGGTGGGTTCTTCGAATTCCTGAACCAGCCGCCAGGCGGCCTCCAGATCCACCAGGTTGTTGTAGGAAAGCTCCTTGCCCTGGAGCTGCGGGGCCGCGGCCATTCCGCGTCCGGCCGTCGCGGGACTGCGATAGAGCGCTGCCTTCTGATGCGGATTTTCACCGTACCTCAAGTCCATCACTTTGCGATAGTTCAAGTGGAAGTTTTCAGGAAACTCCTCACTGGCGATGTTCTGAAGGGCGGTGGAAATGGCGCTGTCGTAGGCTGCCGTGGTCGCAAAAGCCTTGCGCGCCAGCGCCGCGCGGGTCTCGCGCGAAATGCTCCCGCTATTGCTCTGCAATTCGCCCAGAACCTTGGCATAATCGGCGGCGTCCACAACCACCGCGACATCCTCAAAGTTCTTGGCGGCGGAGCGCAGCATCGAGGGGCCTCCGATATCGATGTTTTCGATCAGCTCCTCGAGGGTTACGCCCGGCTTCGTGGCCGTCTTTTCGAAGGGATAGAGATTCACCACCACCATGTCGATGAGCTCGATGCCCTGTTCCTTCACCTGCTGCTGGTGCTGAGGGTTTGAGCGGATCGCCAGCAACCCCCCATGCACCTTGGGGTGAAGGGTTTTCACCCGGCCGTCGAGCATTTCAGGGAACCCCGTCAAGTCCGAAACATCGCGGACCTTCAGCCCCTTTTCGCGCAGCAGTTTCGCCGTGCCGCCGGTTGAAACCAGCTCGACCCCCAAGGCAAGGAGTCCTGAAGCAAGTTCAATAATGCCCGTTTTATCGCTGACGCTGATGAGCGCCCGGGAGATTTTGCGCATGGAATTCCTTGTTCAGGGAGAAGCGAGTCAGGAGCCAATCCTCATTCGCCGAATCCTGCCTACGAGCAAAAACCGCGGTGGTTCGCATGGTGAATGGTGATGGTTCGTTGGCAAAGAAATCGCACGATTCCGGGGCGACAAAGAGGTGGGAGTTTGACAGCCCTTTTCCTGACTTCCATCTCCCGATCTTTTCATTCTGCTTTTGTTGCTTTGAACTTGACCTTCCCATCCTCAATCGACACGGAGAACTGCACCTTGTCGCAGCTCAGCGTCTTCTTGATCTGTTCGGTCTTGTCCTTGATGAACTTGTGGAATGCGGCGGGATCAAGCCCGCTGGCCTTCTCTCCTGTCTGTTTTCTCGCCTCTCGCATGGCTTGGAGAAGCTGATCGACCTTCTCCTTTTCCCCCTCGGGATCCGAACAAACCACGCGCACGGACCCATCATCCGCCGGCGCTTCGCCAGTTCGTTTTTGCGCGGCAAACTGGCCGCGGCCTTCTTCCTTATCCTGAAGCTTGCGTTGCCAAAGCTGGCGGTTCACCGAATACTTTTGCAGGATGCTGGTAAACCGGAAGCGCTGGCCGAAGCTCAGCTTTGATTGGTCGCTGGAATAGCGCTTGATGATGGTTTCCACGCGGGAAAGTGTGTCGTGCGGCGGACGAGGGGATCCTCCACTGAAAAAGACATCGTACTCAATCTTCAGGCGCCGGATATCGTCATCGAGCTTATTCAGCTCTTCATCAACAGTCACGAGGGTGCCTCAAATCTCAGTGGATTATACCCCGTTTGAAACGACTTACGTCAATCGGAAAGTTGACGGGCATGGGCGGGTGTGTTGAAATGGCGGACAGACGCGCCATGGACTCACATGCAACCAGTTCACAATCCGTCTCCGCAAGCCTGCTTCGCCAGATCCCTGCCGTGGACGAATTGTTGAATCGCCCCCACCTGCGCGTGCTCGAAAAACGCCTGGGCCACCGGCTAGCCCTCGAAGTGACGCGAAAAGTCTTGCAGGATCTTCGCGACAAAGTCTGCCAGGGCAGTATCCCTGAAATTCGCGTTGAGGAGCTGGAAGAAGAAATCCTGAAGGAAGCCGAGGCCGAAGCCGGGTTTTCGCTTCAGCCCGTTGTCAATGCCACGGGGGTAATTCTTCACACCAATCTCGGACGCGCGCCGATTGCCCTGGAGGCTCTTGCGCATCTTGTTGAGGCTGCCGCGGGCTACTCCAATCTTGAATTTGATCTGGAGAGGGGCGAGCGCGGCAAGCGCGACGTCCACACCGAAGGTCTTTTCCGCAGCCTGCTGGGTGCGGAGCGGGCGCTGGTGGTGAATAACAACGCCGCCGCAGTTCTGCTCGCCCTGAATACCCTGGCCGAGGGCTCGGAAGTCATTGTTTCGCGCGGCGAGCTGATCGAAATTGGCGGTTCATTCCGCATCCCGGACGTCTGCGCGAAAAGCGGTGCGTTGCTTCGGGAGGTAGGCACCACCAACCGCACGCGTGTCAGCGATTATGCCTCGGCCATCAATGAGCGCACGCGGATGCTGCTGCGGGTTCATCCCAGCAATTTCCGCGTGGTGGGCTTTACGGAGCGGCCCGCTTTGGAGGAGCTGGTGGAGTTGGCGCACCGGCACAATCTGTTGCTGATGGAAGACCTCGGCAGCGGCTGCCTGATCGATCTCTCGCCGCAGGGCATTCGAGGTGAATTGCCCGCCGGCCTCAGCCTGCAAGCCGGCGCGGATGTGGTCACATTTAGCGGCGACAAACTTCTGGGAGGTCCGCAGGCAGGAATCTTGGTGGGCAAGCGCGAGCCGCTGGAACGCATCCGCAAGAACCCGATGTTTCGAGCACTCCGCGTGGATAAATTGACCATTGCCGCGCTGGAGGCTACGATCTCGATCTACTCGCAGGGACGTTTCGATTCGCTTCCAGCGCTCCGCATGATTCGCATGTCAAAAGAGCAGATCGCGGAGCGGGCTGGCCGACTGGCAGAAAAAATTTCCACTTGCGCGGGATTTACTGCCAAACTTCGCGATGGGCATTCAGTCATCGGCGGTGGCTCCACCCCGGGACAAACGCTTGAGACTTCACTGGTAGCGGTACGCCATCGCCAGCAAAGCGCGGCAAAGCTGGAGGAAACCTTTCGCCGCCGGAAACCCTCCATCCTCGGCCGCGTCGAGCAGGACGAGTTCCTCATCGATCTGCGAACCGTAAGTGAGATCGAGGAACAAAAGATCGTCGAGGCATTTGAGAAAGTCTTCAGTAACCAGTGATCAGTTCTCTGTAAAAAAAGTCTTTTGCCATGCCGCCGTGGCAACTCTTGCCCAGTGTTTGATTTCAAAGAACTGGGGACGCATGACTGGGGTCTGACAACTTCACTCATGAAATCTCTTTACTTGGACAAAGAATTGATGTTGCGAGAAGTCCCTGTGCCGCGGCGCGCCCCGGGCGAGGCGTTGATTAAGGTCTTGCTGGCGGGCATCTGCGGCACGGACCGGGAGATCCTGAAGGGTTATTCGGCATTTCGCGGAATCCCAGGTCACGAGTTCGTGGGGCGGGTTGTCGAGTGCGACAACTCAGAATGGAAAGGCAAGCGCGTGGTGGGAGAAATCAATCTCGCCTGCGGGCATTGCACGTGGTGCGCCAAGGGCTTGGGCCGGCATTGCCCCACGAGAACCGTTATGGGAATCGTGAACCGTCCCGGCGCCTTCGCCGAATATGTGACTCTGCCCGAGGTGAATCTGCGCAGCGTTCCCGATGAGGTTTCCGACCAGGCCGCAGTGTTCACCGAGCCCGTAGCGGCGGCATGCGAGATTCTGGAACAGATGACTATTGCGCCCGGTACGCGAGTGGCCGTGATTGGCGATGGGCGCCTAGGACTTCTGGTGGTCCAGGTGCTGAAGCAGGCGGGTGCGGATGTGACGTTAATCGGCCGGCACGGATGGAAGTTGGATCTGGCGAAATCCTGGGGCGTGCGTGTTATAAGCGAAGGCGCACGGGAGCTCGCCCCGAACAGTATTCCCATTACCGTGGATGCCACCGGATCTCCACGCGGCCTGGGCGAAGCGCTGCGCCTGGTGGAGCCGCGCGGCACCGTGGTGATGAAATCCACTTTCCACGGCACTGCGAATCTGGATGCCACCAAACTGGTTGTGGATGAGGTTACGCTGCTGGGTTCCCGATGCGGCCTCTTTGCCCCCGCGCTGGATTCGCTTCGGCGCGGGCGCGTGACGGTCGAGTCCCTGATTACCAGGACGTTTTCGTTGAATCAGGGTCTTGAAGCGTTTGCGTATTTGAATCAAAATTCTGTGTTGAAGGTTTTGTTGGATATGCGATGACACAGGAGCGACCCTCGCCCTGCGGCCCAAAGCTTCCTGGCGACGGGTCGCGGCCGCCCTCATTGGGTAGGCGCGAGGCCTGCCCCTACTTCTTGCAAGTTAGGAAAAGGTGTGACCGGATCCCTGGGAAAAAGATTTATTCGGCGGCGTTTTTTCCTATTAGCCCTGGTAACTGCACTTCTGTTTCCAGTCGTCATGCAGGCGAAGAAGAAGTCCACACCTCCGCCCACCGGCCTTCCTCTACAGATTTTCAACTTGGCGAAGCAACTGGGTGGCGTGGCGTTGGAAGATTCCGGCCCCATAACCAGCCAGATTCAAAAACTGGTTCTCGATCACATGTCGGAGTGGATGGCCAGTCGCACGCCTACGGACGTGGATACGCGCCGCGAACTGGAAAGCGTCTTTTCGCTGCTGCACTATCCCCTGGTAGGGAATCCAGCCACCTTTCAACAGCTTTGGAAGGGACAAATAATTATCGGCGCGGGGTACACACTGGGGTGGACTGATTACGATCGCCAGAATGTGGTGGCGATCTATTCCTGTAGCGTGGGCAAATGCCATTTGGTGACCATCACCAACTTTGTTCCCCGCACGGATCTGCACTACGTGAACCTGCCCCAGATTGCCTGGGATGACATGCGCTTTTTCATTTACGGTGTACGCCCTGGCAAGAGCCAACTGCGCCTCTCCGCGATTCTGTATTCCTTTGACGGCCGGAATCTCAAGCCGCTTTGGCAGGGCCTGGATCTATACGATGGAGAGATGAACGTCGAGAACGACAAAGTGACCATCAAATACTTGAAAGAGGATGAGTACGTGCACGCCGTGGAGAGAGGGGGCAAGCCGCCGCGCCACCTCGCCACTTATCAACTCACCGCCGCAGGAATGAAGCTGCTGGACGACCACGAGATTCCATTCTAAATCGATACGCCCCCTGGCAGACCGCTCGTTGAACAGCATATGGAGAGGGATTTATGCTTGCGAGCCGCACGCCCGCCGCATATACTCGTCCCGGAATTTTGCAAGAATCTTAAGGGGGCCATATGGCACTTATTTCACGACGTGATGCAGGGAAACTAATTCTGGCGGGCTCGGCGGGAGCTCTGGTGGCGGGGCGCGTGGCCCGCAGTGCGCCCATGATTAATTCCGTAATCCGCGGAGAGCAGATTGGCGCGCAAAGCTATTCCTTCCGCGACCT
>JASHSC010000250.1 GCA_030036915.1 Terriglobia bacterium | reverse complement strand
CAGGCGGGACAGCCTTGGAGTCCATCGCCCGGTCGGCGATTGAAAAGTTAATCCAGATGAGACTGGGGTCCATCGCCACCGCGCGGCCTCCCCAGTCCAGGGCGTCCTTCACGGTCGGCGCGTGCAGCGCGGCAAAGGCCAGAGTGCGGGCGTCGGGCTTCCCCGCCACTGCTTCTCTCAGCTTTTCGGTGGGAATTGTCCCGGCGCGTTCCAGCCAGCGTTCGTCGCCTCTTGCGCCCAGCGCGAAGATAGGAACCTCCAGCGCCTGGCGAAAATCCGTGACAAAGAAAAAAGCAATCGACCAAACCAGGAAAAGCAAGCTCATGAAGCGCGTTCTGCGCATGGGTTTCTCCGCACTGAGGAATAAGGCCTGTCGATGGCAGGAGTGTACCTTCTGGTAATTGAATTTGCAAACGGTGGACATGCGAATCATAATTCCCGGCCGACCATTTCTTAAACGTCCGAGCGCACAGGGCTGCCCAGGAAAAGATGCGCATTTATTGAAGCAGTTAACCCACGGATGGCCCTCCTAATGTACAATGTCAAATGGGGCCGGTTGGGGGCTTCCGGGCCCATTCCGATGGAGAGGAAGTGACCGACATGATCAAGACGGGAGCGCAGATCATTTGGGAATGCCTGGAGCGCGAAGGCGTCAAACACGTCTTTGGATATCCGGGCGGGGCGATTCTGCCCGCTTACGACGCCTTGAAACACAGCGGCATTCATCACATCCTGGTGCGGCATGAGCAGGGCGCCACGCACATGGCGGATGGATACGCGCGCGCCAGCGGACGCACAGGCGTGGCGGTAGCAACTTCTGGCCCGGGAGCGACCAACATGGTCACCGGCATCGCCACCGCCATGATGGACTCTACTCCCATCGTATGCATCACCGGGCAAGTGGGCAGCAAGCTGATCGGGTCCGACGCGTTTCAGGAGACGGACATCACCGGCGTGACCTTGCCCATCACCAAGCACAATTACCTGGTAACCCATGCCAGCCAACTGGCGCGAACTCTGCGCGAGGCATTCTATGTCGCGAGTTCCGGGCGCCCCGGTCCTGTTCTCGTCGACATCACCAAGGACGCGCAGCAATCCTCTTGCGAGTTCGATTGGGAAGCCGCGAAGCCGCACTTGCCCGGCTACCGTCCCGATCTTTCACCCACGCAGGATGATTATGCCAAAGCGCTGAAGCTGATTCAGGAAGCCAAGCGCCCGGTGATTCTCGCGGGGCACGGAATCATGGTTTCAGGCGCCATGAACGAAGTCCGCGAGCTGGCGGACCGCACCGGGATTCCCGTCACGCTCACGCTGCTGGGACTCGGAGCGTTCCCCGCGTCGCATCCGCTGAATCTCGGCATGATGGGAATGCACGGTGAGGCCTGGGTAAACACCACCATTCAGGAAGCCGATTTGTTGATCGCCCTGGGCATGCGCTTTGACGACCGCGTGACGGGCAATCTGAAAACCTACGCGCCCAAGGCCAAGAAGATTCAGGTGGAAATCGATCCTTCGGAAATCAACAAGAACGTCAAGCTTGACGTGGCGCTCATTGGCGACCTGCGCGAAGTCCTGCGCGAAATGCTGCCGCGCCTCCAGCCCGTGGATTGCAGCGAGTGGCGCGCTTACATCGACGGGCTGAAGGGCGAGACGGCGGTGCGCGACATTCAGAACCTGCCCGACAGCGGTCATCTGTATGCGGCGCACGTGATCAACGATTTGTGGCAGGAAACGCGCGGCGGAGACGTGGTGGTGGTCACCGACGTGGGCCAGCACCAGATGTGGGAGGCGCAATACTTCAAGCATGAGGCGCCGCGCACGCTCATCACTTCCGGCGGGCTCGGAACCATGGGATTTGCCCTGCCCGCCGCCATCGGAGTGAAAGTTGCGCGGCCGGAGGCGGAAGTTTGGGTGGTGGTGGGCGACGGCGGATTCCAGATGACCATGGCGGAGCTCGCCACCATGGTTCAGGAGAACCTGAAGATCAACATCGCCATCATTAACAACGGCTATCTGGGAATGGTTCGGCAGTGGCAGGAATTTTTCTACGACCGCAATTACGAATCCACTCCACTGCTGAGCCCGAACTTCGCGAAGCTCGCCGAGGCATTCGGAATTCGCAGCTCAGTGGTGAAGGAGCGCCGACAAGTGGTGCCCGCCGTGCAGGCCGCGCGCCGGCACGAGGGGCCGATGTTGCTGGATTTCCAGGTTGAGCAGGAAGATTCGGTCTATCCCATGGTGGCGGCCGGAGCCGGTCTCCACGAAATGATCCGGCGCCCGAATCCGCTCGTGGAGACGGCGGAAGACGAATAGGTTTTTGCAACTTTATGCTGAAAACATTTGTTGTGCACGTTGAGAACAAGCCCGGAGTACTGACGCGCGTGGCCTCGCTCTTCCGGCGTCGCGCGTTCAATATCGACTCGCTGACCGTGGGACGGACAGAAAAACCGGAAGTTTCGCGAATGACCATCACCGTCGATGCTGACCAGGACCAGGCGCGCCGCATCGAGGCGAGCCTGTATAAACTGGTGAACGTTCTGCTGGTGGAAGACATTACGGAAGAGCCCGCCATCACTCGAGACCTTGCCATGGTCAAAGTGGCGGCGCAGCATGACCAGCGCTCGCACGTCCTGCAGTTGGCAAACGTGTTCCGTGCGCGTGTGGTGGACGTTGCGCCGGATTCGGTGATTCTGGAGATTACCGGCGGTGAAGACAAAATCGACGGGTTGCTGGAAGTTCTTCGCCCGTTTGGCGTGCTGGAAATGGTGCGCACGGGAATTGTGGCCATGCGCCGCGGCGCAAAATCTTCCAATGCTCTAGCAACTGAGGAGTTCCACGAAGTCGCCGCTGAAACCGCTGACGACGATGGCCAATCCGTGTAGCCACCTGCGTACTCCAGGTCCGCGGCATTTCTTGAGTCCCGCCCATTAATTTAGCGTAAAAGGAAACGACGTAATCCGCAGTTTTGCGGCCCCATAGGGAACGAGTGAAATTGCTTCCACGGGCTGCTTGCTGGTGACGGGGCTTATGGGCAGTGGGCCGGCGGAATCATCTTCCAATTCCCATCCGGGAAGCCGGCGGGCTTTCGCGCTGATCACGACGGGCGCGCCGCTCAGGCTAAAGGGTTGATTCCCCGCAGGAAGTTCCGTCACCGTGAATGCCGACGCCGAATTCTTCGGATCAACCACCAACGCGTAATTCCAGGGCGTTGTCGGAAAAACTTCCCAGTCCGTCGAGGGGCCTGTTTTCTTGAGGGCCGACCAGCTTTCACCTATCTTAAGTGAGAAGACCAACGGCCCGCGCTCAACAGAAATTGAGTTGTGATACCACGCGGTATTGAAGACCTGCATGGGGAAGCGGAGTTCCACTCTGTCGCCGGTCTTCCATTCGCGCTCGACGCGAAAGAATTTTCCAGCTTTGACATCCTCCAGCGACGCGCCGTTCACGGTGACGCTGGCGCCGGCGGCCCAGCTGGGAATCCGCAGCACGAGGGGAAATCTCGACGGGCGGTCGATCTTCACTTCGAGATTTACGGTTTCGCGAAATGGATAATCCGTCGTCTCCTCAATGCTGACGGGCGTTCCGCCGGCGACCCGCGTCGAAACGTTGCTTGGACCGTAGGCGACCGCAGCGAGGCCGCCGTCCGCGGTAGCCATCCACAAGTGGGCGGCGAATTTGGGCCAGCCCTGATGCATATTGGCGGTGCAGCAACCGTAGTTGGGCTCGAGGCCGTAAATGTTGGAGTCGGGTCCGTTGGTCGCCCACCGCCGATTCGCGACGCTCACCATCACTTGATTGGCCTGCTGGTCATATTGGTGCGCCCAGCCATCGTCGGTCACAGTTCCGGGCAGGGCGTTATAAGCTATTTTCTCCAGGCGATCGCCCAGCGCGGCGTCGCCAAGAATCGAGATATCGGTTTCGAGCGAGAACATCGCCTCCACCACCGCGCAAAGCTCCGTGCCTTGCGAGGGATCGAGCCCGGCATAGTGCTCGTCGGCGGAAAATATTCCGTTGGGCTGGCCGTCGTAGCGGTCGAGGTCGCTGAGCATGCGGTCAACG
>JASHSC010000001.1 GCA_030036915.1 Terriglobia bacterium | reverse complement strand
ATCATTGCGCTCAAAATATAGGAGCCCGGGGGGACGCCGGGAATTTCAAAAACCTTCTGGCCGTTGACATCCCGCGCTACGCTATTGAGGGGAGTGCTGTTGACGGAGGATGTGTCGGAAAGGAAGACGGTACCGATCTGCCTATTCGGGTCAGCGCTTGGGCATCCCACCAGCATTCCCCTCACATTCAGGGTGCGCACGGGTTGCAGGCTGATGTCGACGCCGTCGACTTCATCTCCGCCTCGAAGGTTCACTGGAGCGGCGCGAGCAGAATCGGCAACCCCCGGGTAGTAGATCGGCACATAACCCTCGCGGGTCTTGGCGGCTTCCGTCCGATTGCCACGGAGAACGGCCCGCACAAAGTATTGCCCTGGACTGAGCCCGAAGATGCGAAACTCGCCCAGGTCGTCGGTCTGCCCACTTCTGCTGCCCACCAACTGGCGCTGTCCGTTCACGTAAGCGAAGTGCATGGCGTTGACCTGCGCGTAGACCACAGGTTCGCCGTCCTCATCCGTAACGTGCCCGGAAATGACCGATGCGGGAATCAATTTGAAAGTGATGTCAGTCATCTTCTGGCCAGGAGTGAGGGTCACTGTATTTCCGGGGCCCTCCGGAGTGGTTTGGCCGTAGGTCTGCTGAACAAAGCCGTTGCGCGAGGCGGAAAGGTAGTATTTGCCCGGGGCAAGATCCTTGATCTCAAACCGCCCCATGGCGTCGGTCGTCGCTCCACCCCCCATGGCCTGATCCATTTGTCTGCGGTTTTCCGCCGGAGTTGCATCAATCTCGGCTTTATGAATGGGATCGCCGGAGCCGGCTGAAATCACCACTCCCTGAATCGTGCACGAGTCCGCGGGACTAATCGCAGGAGCCTGTTGCCCAGGGGCGGCAATCTGAAGAAGCAGAATCAGCAGTGCGGTGAGCATGGCCGAGAACCTTCGAGCCAGCCAATTGTAGCACTCCGTGGTGACGTCCGCGCTGCCCTTGTGGCATGGCCATCCTGGCCGTGCGCACGGGCAGGGATGCCCGTGCCACATTTCGAGCCATCACGTGTTGTGAATTTGGTTTTACTTCGATATTGCACTTGCATCACCGACCTGCGGAGAAGTCTGCGCAAGATTCAAAATAATCTGAAACCAAAAATTCGGCTGGTAGGTGATTTGCAGCGGCGCGCCTTGCAGGTCGCCCTCCGTCCCAAGTAATATTTCGAATGAGTTCTTACTGCCTGTTTCCTCACCCTGCACCACAAAATGCGCTTCCTTCAGATGATGGTAAGTCCGGTCGAGCGGCACGCTTGTTCCGTGCAGGTTTACATGCACCGTTTTCGCATCAACGTTGTGAACGCCGGTCAAAGTGGCAGTGTAATGGCGGGCGTTGTAAATATAGCAGAGGGAAACGGGTGCGGGCCGGTCCGCCATCGCCGCATCCATTAATTGCAGGACGGTGGAAAGAAATTCCCCCACGCGCGGGCAGGCGCTCACCTCACTGCCGTCCAGCCGCCGCACACGGCGCTGCGGATTATTCTGCAATTGCTGCAAAGTGGCTTTTTCGGCCTCGGCGTATTGGTGGAAATTGAAATCGGTGTTCGACAAGAAAGGGACGGTAGTGGAAAGCGCACGGCCCTCATCCACGCGGCTGATAATTCCCTCGAAAAGATGATCGCCATTGGCATTTTCGCTGGAGAGCTCCTTCTGCATGGCCATCACCGATTGCCCCTTCGACGATTTCATAAACCCGAAAAATGCGCTCGCCTGCCCGGAGCCCGTGCCGCGCAACACTTCGGTCCCCGCGCCCCAGCGATTGATAGAGAGGGGAGCTTTGGCAGGGTCCGAGCCGAAGAGGACTTGAATCATCCTCTCCGGGTCATCTCCGGAAGCGTTGCCGATGCGCACGTAGCCGCCCCCCACATCGTCTTTCCCGGTCCAGAAAAAGAGAAGGCGCAACTTGCAGGTCATCACGTAGCGATATTCGGACTCAACTTTGTCCTCGCGCCCAATCCAGCGCGCGGCTTCCTGAATGGCAGCTTGATCCGAGGTGCTTTCGACCGCCGCGCCCCCGGCGAAAACCCCCAAGGGCAAGCTGAGGGTGATGACTCCCACCAGCAATCCAGCAAGCCCGAAGTGGCGCGGCATGAGTTCGAGAGCCTCTCCTCTAACGATGATCGAAACTGGAAATCGGAAACTAGAAATTGGGAATTGGAGACTCGTTGCGCAGACAGCCGTCTTTGCCGTATGTGGCTTCTACTGGCGTTCAGGAAGGACCGCGGACTATAAATACGGTGGTCCGCGCTACACGTCCAATTCCCCCTTTCCACCGCGGACCGCAAAATTCTGGTATCTAGATTCCAGTTTCTAATTTCCAGTTTCTCGTTACGGCGCAACCTTCACGGCGTGAGTCGGTTCCAAATGCCAGATTTCCGACGCATATTCTTTGATGGTGCGGTCCGAGGAAAATTTGCCGGAGCGTGCTACGTTGAGAATCGCCATCCGGTCCCAAACTTCAGCATTCCGGTAAGCCTTGTCGACTCGTTCCTGGGTATTGATGTAGTCCTGCATGTCAGCCAGCAGCATGTAGTGGTCGCCGCCATCCAGCAGCGACTGCACGATGGGCCTGAAGATTCCGGGCTCCATCAAGCTGAAAAAGTCCTTTTCGATCAACTGAAGGGCGCGCCGAATTTCTTCGTCGCGATTGTACACGTCGCGGGGATTGTAGGAGGCGCGGCGCTGTTCCACTTCCTCAGCCTTCAGCCCAAAGATGAAGATGTTTTCCTTGCCCACTTCTTCAAGAATTTCCACGTTCGCGCCATCCAGGGTCCCGATAGTCACCGCGCCGTTGAGCTGCATCTTCATGTTTCCCGTGCCGGAGGCTTCCGTACCGGCGAGCGATATCTGCTCGCTCAGGTCCGCGGCGGGGATGATTTTCTGGGCGAGAGACACGCGGTAATTGGGCATGAAGACGACCTTAATTTTGCCTTCCACCTGCGGGTCGCCGTTCACAACTTCCGCCACTTGGTTGATGAGTTTGATGATCAGCTTGGCCATGAAGTACCCGGGTGCCGCTTTGGCGCCGAAAATGAATGTGCGGGGAACGATGTCAAGCCCGGGATTCTGCTTCAGGCGATCGTAGAGCACAACAATATACAGAGCCAGCAACAGTTGCCGCTTGTATTCGTGCAGGCGCTTCACCTGAACATCAAAGAGCGAGTCGGGATCGACGCGAATTCCCGTTTCCAGCGCGATCAGGTGGGCCAGCGCTTCCTTGTTCTGCCGCTTGGCGGCGCGGAATTTCTTGCGGAAAGCAGGGTCTTTGGCCAGAGGATCGAGTTTTCGCAGCTCGTCCAGATTGGTAATCCACGCGTGGCCGATGGACTCGGTAATCAACTTGGAAAGCGGCGGGTTGGCGTTCAGAAGCCAGCGCCGCGGCGTGATGCCGTTGGTTTTGTTGTTGAACTTCTGCGGCCACATTTCCGCAAAATCGCGCAACACTTCCTTTTTCAAAAGTTCGGTGTGGAGCATGGCGACGCCGTTCACCGAGCACGACCCCACCGTGGCCAGGTGCGCCATGCGGATGTACCTTTCCCCGCTCTCATCGATGATGCTCATGCGGCGCAGGCGCGCGTCATCCATGTGCCAGCGCGTGGCCACCTCCCGCAGAAATCGCGCGTTAATTTCGTAAATGATTTGCAAATGCCGGGGAAGCAATCGCTCAAACATTCTGACCGGCCATTTTTCCAGCGCTTCGGGCAGGATGGTGTGGTTGGTGTAACCCACCGAGGCGGTGGTGATTCGCCACGCCTGGTCCCAGCCCAGCCCTTCGCGGTCCATGAGCAGACGCATCAGCTCCGGAATGACCAGCGAAGGATGTGTGTCATTGAGTTGAATAAACGCCTTGCTGGGAAATGAGTTCCAGTCGGAGTTGTCCTTCTTAAAGCGCCGCAGGATGTCCTGAAGCGAGCAGGATACGAAGAAATACTGCTGCTTCAGGCGCAGCTCTTTACCCTCGAAAATGTTGTCATTCGGGTAGAGAACTTTGGTCAGATTCTCCGCCAGGACTTTGTTGGCCACCGCGTCCACGTAGGAGCCGCGGTTGAAGTCATCCAGATCGAATTCCTCCGCCGCCTTGGCGCTCCAGAGCCGCAGCGTATTCACCGAGTGCGCGCCGTAGCCCACCATGGGAAGGTCATAAGGCATTCCCACCACCGTCTTGGTGTCCACCCAATGCCACTCAGTCCCCTCCGGCCCCGTGCGGGTTTCCACACGGCCTTCAAATTGAACTTGAAACGAATACTCCGGATGGGCGATTTCCCATGGGTAACCAAGCTTCAGCCAGTCGTCGGGAGCCTCCACCTGGTAACCGTTCACGATGCGCTGTTTGAAGATGCCGAAGTCATAGCGCAGGCCGTAACCGACCGAGGGCAGGTTGAGTGTGGCGAGGGAATCCATGAAACACGCCGCGAGGCGCCCCAGCCCGCCGTTGCCCAGGCCTGCATCGGGCTCCTGCGCCAGCAACTCTTCCCATCCGATGCCGACCTCCTCGATCGCCTGGCGGCAGGCGTCCTCGAGAAGTAGGCTCATGACGTTGTGCTCAAACGATTGGCCAATCAGAAATTCCAATGATAAGTAGTAGACCCTTTTCACGTTCTCGCGATGGTGGGTCTGCTGCGTGGCAATCCAGCGCTCGATCAGGCGGTCGCGAACAGCCAAGGCAAAGGCGTAATAGCGGTCGCGCGTGGTGGCGCTGTAACGATCCTTGGCCAGCGTGCGGCGCAGGTGATGCATGAAAGCCGCGCGCAGTTCTTTCACTGACCTCTGGTCCGCTTCCACAGGCGCTTGGGTGACCGAAACATTCGCATCGGAATTCATGCCGTCTCCTTCGGGCCTCGGGCTGCCTACCCGCTGACGCGATTATGCCTCATACAGACCCGACAGTCCAACGTAGGAGCGGATTCGGAATCTGGAATCGGGAAAGGGTCAGATGGAATGTTTACGTGCTTTTTGCATTTCCAAAAACCATGGAAACAAGTGAAACGTTCGGTCTATCGACCGGTCTCAACTAGAGAGTAGTGGGACTGGACTCACCTACCGGGGTGGAAGCGCCAGCCGCGCGTCCGAGGAGGTTTGCGATCTGGTTGACAAGTTCCTGAGGATCGACGGGCTTGGGAATAAGCGTCTGAAACCCGAATCTGAGCGCCCGCATTCGATCTTCCGCTCGGACATATCCCGTCAAGGCTATTGCCGGAATATCTTCGCCTTTCTCGCGTTCCCTCGCCCGGAAATTTCTAAGGAAGCTATACCCATCTTCTCCCGGCAGTCCAAT
>JASHSC010000249.1 GCA_030036915.1 Terriglobia bacterium | reverse complement strand
CGCCGCGTTTGCGAATTGTTGGAAAAAAAATGGCAGACGGGTTCCTGGGCTCGCCGTCCGGGTGAAATTGCCCCGCGTCTCAGCGAACTCTTGAACGGTTCGCCCGAACTCGAGCGGCTGCGGCGCAATGCGGCACAACATGCTTATCCTGACGCCGCTCATGACGCTGCTCAAGCCATCCTCAAGTTGTGTCCGTGAATCAAACCAGCACCAGGTTGGGATGGTATACCGCACCCGAAACGTGCCGGGCCACTGCAATCAGGCGGCGTTCCGAGCCAAGGATCTTCAGAAGGCTGGCGGCGGGCGCGTGCCCCGGCGCTTCGCCCCGCCCGGGCCGCAGCGAATGGGCAAGCTCGAAAGCATGGCCGTGGCGCACGCTGGTCTCTTCCCTGCCCCGCACTACCAGCTCCGGGCAATCGGGAAGCAGCGCCTCCAGGCGAATCAGACAGGAATCTACGCGGCCCTCCTGCGCTGCTTCCTGCAAGCGTTCGAGCGTGATCGCGCGATTCTCCGTGAACTCGGCCACAGCCGTGCGACGCAACCCGGCCAAGTGTGCTCCGCAACCCACCTTTTGACCTAGATCGTGTGCGAGCGACCGCACGTACGTTCCCCCCGAGCACTCCACCGCGAACCGCAATTGCTTGCCCTCGAAACTCAGCAACTCGAGCGCGTAGATTTCAACTTCCACCGGAGTCAGTTTAACGGGCTTTTGCTGCCTCGCGAGTTCGTAGGCGCGGACTCCTCCCACGCGCTTGGCCGAGTACGGTGGCGGAGTTTGCAGAAGGCGCCCCGTGAATCCGTGAAGGTGACGCTCAAGTTCCGGCACCTCCAAATCCACCGGCGCCACTTCCGACGTGGGTTTTCCGGTTGCGTCATAGGTGTCCGTGGAATAACCAAATTCGATTGTGCCCTGGTAAGCCTTCCGTGATTTCAGGTAAAACTGGGCGAAACGCGTCGCTTTCCCGACGGAAACCGGCAGTACGCCTGTGGCGAAGGGATCTAGCGTGCCGAAGTGACCTACCTGCCGCTGATGAAGAATCTTCCGCACGCGCGCCACCACGTCATGCGAGGTGACCTTCGCCGGCTTATCGATCACCAGGACGCCGTGGAATTCGAGTTCTTGAGGATCGGAAACCATTTGGAATTATGAAGTATAGATTATGATGGCTGAAGTGCGAAGGCTTGCCGAGCAAGGACTTGTTTATCCCAAAGATCAGAGTCTGGATGCCAAACTGACCTATGCGAAATAATTCAGAATTTATAATTCATAATTCATACTCCGCCATTCTCTTCCTTCGCACTTTCGTGAAGCTTCTGCAAGATCCTCTCAATTCTCTCCCCCGCTTCTGCTCCTTGGTCGAGGACAAATGCCAATTCCGGCGATCGGCGCAACGCCAGTCGGTGGCCAATTTCGCGCCGAAGAAACCCCGCTGCCGACGACAACCCTTCCAGGCTGTTTTGCCGCTCTTCCGCGGTGCCCATCACCGAAACGAAGACGCGGGCGTGATGCAGATCCGCGCTCAATTCCACACGCGTTATCGTTGCAAAGCCGATTCGCGGATCTTTCACCTCGCGCGCGATCAGTTCCGCCAATTCCACGCGAATCTGGTGACCCAAGCGGTCTGTCCTGCGTCCCTGCATGCTCATTCCAAACCATCAATTAAAAATATTCTAAAACGTGGTCTGCAACATCATCACCCAGCGTGCTTTCCGCCTCGGCGAGCACCTGCCGAAAAACTGAATCCAGCAGTTTCTGGCTGTCGGATATCGATACCACACCAAGCGTCGCGCGCTGCCATACGTCCTGGTGGTCAAGTTCCGCCACCGCCACGTTGAAACGCGCACGCAGGCGGTCGCGAATCTTCCGCAGGACCGCACGCTTTTCTTTGAGTGAATGGGCGTAGGGGATTTGAATTTCCAGGGTTAGTACGCCAACCGGCATCGCATTCGCCCCCGAGGGGCCAGTCATTGGAACTTGGGAATTGGAAACTGGAAACTTGAAATTAAGAAACGGGCTACCGAGTCTCCAATTTCTAGTTTCCAGTTTCGGATTTCCAAATTCTCTACAATCAGGCCATGGCGGGTTCAACTACCCGTTCTTTTACATAGGCCTCAATCACATCGCCGACCTTGACGTCATTGAAGTTTTCAAGCGAGATTCCGCATTCCATTCCCGATTTCACTTCCGAAACGTCATCCTTGAAGCGGCGCAGGGACTTGACCTTGCCTTCGTAGACCACCACATTGTCGCGCAGCAGGCGGATTTGCGAATCGCGCGCGATCTTACCGTCCTGGATATAACTTCCGGCCACGGTTCCGACCTTGGTGATTCGGAACGTATCGCGCACGTCCGCGCGCCCGAGGGAAATTTCCTTGTAGGTGATGGCCAGCAGGCCCACCATGGCTTTTTTGATCTCGTCGGTAACGTTGTAAATGATGGTGTGAAGGCGGATATCCACCTTCTCGAGCGCGGCAAGATCGGTAGCCTTGCGCTCCGGCCGCACGTTGAAGCCGATGACTACTGCATTGGAAGCGGAAGCCAGCAGCACGTCCGATTCAGTAATGGCCCCGGCCGCAGCGTGAATCACTTTGATCTTGACGCGGTCATTGCTGAGCTTGGCGAGCGTTTCCGAAAGCACCTCGACAGACCCTTGCACGTCCGCCTTGATAATGAGGGGCAATTCTTTCACGTCACCCGCGGCCATCTGCTCGTGCAATTGTTCGAGGGTCAGGCGTGCGGATTTGGCCAGTGCCACCTCGCGCAATTTCGCCTGCCGATGCAGGGCGATTTGCCGTGCCTTGAGCGTATCCTCGATCACCTGGAGCCGGTCGCCCGCCTGCGGAACGTCTTCAAGTCCCAGCACTTCCACTGGGGCGGAGGGAGGTGCATCCAGCACAGGGCGGCCGTGGTCGTTAAAGAGGGCTCGCACCTTGCCATAAATCGCGCCGACAATGAACGAGTCGCCGATCTTCAGCGTCCCGTTCTGGTCCAGAACCGTGGCCACGGGTCCGCGCCCGCGATCAAGTTTGGCTTCCAGAACCGTTCCATTGGCCAGGCGGTTGGGGTTGGCCTTCAAAGCCTGCAAATCCGCAACCAGCAGAATCATTTCGAGCAGCAAATCCAGGTTCTTGTGCTGTTTGGCGGAAACCTCAACCGTCACGGTTTGTCCGCCCCACTCTTCCGGCATCAAGTCGTGGTCGGATAATTGCCGCTTGACGCGCTCAACCTGCGCCTCGGGCTTGTCGATTTTGTTGATGGCAACAAGAATCGGCACTTTGGCGGCGCGCGCGTGGTTGATGGCTTCGAGAGTCTGCGGCATCACGCCGTCATCCGCCGCCACCACCAGCACCACCACATCCGTTACACGCGCCCCGCGGGCCCGCATCAGGGTGAAGGCTTCATGGCCGGGCGTATCGATGAACGTTACCTTCCGCCCCTGCCCTTCCACCTGATAAGCACCGATGCTCTGAGTAATCCCACCCGCTTCCTGAGCCGCCACGTTCGTCTCTCGCAGCGCATCGAGAAGCGACGTTTTCCCGTGGTCGACATGACCCATCACCGTGACCACAGGCGGGCGCGGGCGCAAATCCTCCAGCCGGTCGGTTTCGCCGACTTCCTGAAGAACTTCCTCCTCGTAGCTGACGATTGCCGCTTCGGCGCTAAAACTTCGCGCCACTTCCACTGCCGTTGGGCCATCGAGAGTTTGATTGATGGTGGCGAAGATTCCTTTATTCAGGAGCTTCTTGATCACATCCTTGGCCCGCGCTTCCAGCTTTTCGGAAAGCTCCTTGATGGCGATCCCTTCGCTGATCGTGATCTTTCGTGTGATGGGGATCTCTTCCGGAACTGCAGGCTTCGCGGGCGCGAAGGCAGGGGCGGGACCGCGACGCAACACCGGTGGTGCCGACCGTCCGATTGCCGGGCGTGATGGAGCGGGTCCACCGGCCGCTACCCCTGCGCCCGCCACGGGATGCGCCGAAGTCGGATGCATCGGGCGAGGTTCACCCGGCCGCCGGGGAGGGAGCGGGCGCGCCGGGGCAGGTTTGGGCAAAACCGCCGCGGGATAGATCGGCTGGTTCGCGCCCGGACTACCCGCCCGAACGGGCCGCTGGGGTCGCATCGCTCCGCGCGCTGGCAAACCGGCGGGCGGTACGAGAGGCATTTCCGTCACTTTCCCGGGAATAGAAACTTCCTGCGCCGCGCTTGCGCGCGCAACCGGAGCAGCAGGGCCTTGGGCCCCCTTGGCAGGCGGAATCGCCGGACCACGCCGAACGGTCTTTGCTGGGCCGAGTGCCGCGGCGCCAATTGCCGCGCGGGGGGATGGCGCAGGAAGGCCCGGCGCGGGTTTATCCAGGGGGCGCTCCGTTGCGGGTACGGCCTTAGCGGCGCCCGGAGACGCCACGGGGCCGGCCGCCGTCGCGGGCGGAGCGCTCGGCTTGGGCTGCACCACGGCCTTGCGCGCCGTTGCCTTGATATCGGCAATCGACCGCGTCAGCGGGTGAAGCTCCGATGCAAAGTCGTGCAATTTCTTGATATCGACTCCTGTCATCGCCGGGGCCTCCGCCACCGGTGCCGGAGGTGCGGGCGCAACGGGTGCGGAGGGAGCAGCTTCCGTCTGTTCAGGCACCACCTCACCCTCGGTGCGGAAATACGTGCGCACTTTTTCGGCGACATCATCATCGAGCGCGCTGGAGTGAGATTTCTTATCATGAATCCCCAATGACTCGATATACTCGAGCACCAGGTTGCTCTTCACTTCCAGTTCACGCGCCAGTTCGTTGATTCTGATCTTTCCCATGCGTGCGTTTCCAGTTCCCCTACCCACGCCTCGTTCGAGGCAATGGAAATCTGCCGGCCGGTTCGAAAAAGGCCTTTGCAGCCCAGATTATTTTTCTTCACCTCCGGTTCCGTCCGGGGCGGCATCGCCGGACGAGTGATTTTCGGCTTTTTCGGTTGATTCGGATTTGCCGCTTTCCTCTGGCGCCGCGGCCGCTTCATCATGCTCCGTCACAGCAGCTTCATCACTGGCAGAGCTTTCGGCAACAGCAGATTCTTTTTCCGCTTCAGCGCCAACGGATACTTCTTCGGCGCTTGCAGTTTCGGCCGCTTCCGCGGAGTCCGCCGCTTCACCTTCCTCCGACTCGGTAGCTTCCGCACCTGCCGGGGCAGCGGCGCCGGATTGGTCGCGTTCAAAGTAATCCGTCACCACGCGGCGGATGCGGTCCACGGTTTTCTCGCCCACCCCTTGAATCTGCATGAGCTCTTCGGGAGTCTTCTGCGCCAACTGCTCCACAGTTTCGATGCCGCTCTCGCGGAGTTTTTCCAGGGTCTTGTCGCCCAAACCTGCAAGTTCAGAGATGGGCGCCCCACGCAGGGCCATGGCCGCCATCTGCGACTCGATCTCCTGCCGTTTCTCTTCCTCGCTCTTAATGTCAATGTGCCAGCCCAGGAGCTTGGCCGCCAGGCGCACGTTCTGTCCCTTCTTGCCGATGGCGAGCGACAACTGTGAATCATCCACAATCACTTCCAGGTGCTTTTCCTGCATGTCCAGAATGGAAACGTGATTGATCTTCGCCGGGCTCAAAGCATTTGCGGCGAACACCAGCGGGTCATCGTTGTACTCGATGATGTCGATCTTCTCCCCGCGCAATTCGCGGATGATGGATTGCA
>JASHSC010000248.1 GCA_030036915.1 Terriglobia bacterium | reverse complement strand
TCCCTGCCTTGAGGCTTCCAACACGTTCAGAGTTCCTATGGTGTTAACTTGCGCCGCGTCCAGCGGGTTAGCGAGACAATCGGTCAGCGAGCTCTTGGCGGCAAGGTGAAAAACGGCGTTGGCCCCACACACCAAGGAATATACTTCTGAATTGCGGATGTCTACTTTGTGAAATTCCACACGTGAATCCACGTTTTCGAGGGTTCCGGCACTTAAATTGTCGATCCCAACAACGGTGTTGCCTTGATTAAGCAGATGCTTTGCAAGATTGCTGCCCACAAATCCCGCGACCCCTGTCACGACGACACGTTTTGGCATTGTTAGTATTGTCTCCCTTTAGGTATCAATGGGTTTTCAAAAATCCGATTGGTCCGGGATGAGCTAATAAGCACCTTCAGCGCGCAGGACTTTCCAGAAAGTTTTGAAGATGATCCATAGATCCAGCCAGATTGACCAATGGTCGATATAAAACATATCCATTTGAACGCGCTCCTCGTGAGTCGTGAGTTGGCGTCCCATCACTTGCCAGAAGCCGGTGAGGCCTGGCTTTACAGATAGGAGTTTGGAAAGAGTGGAGCCGTACTTCTCTTTCTGGATTTGCATAATGGTCCGAGGTCCCACAAGGCTGATCTTCCCAAGCAGAATGCTGAAGAAAGAAGGGAATTCGTCCACGCTATACTTGCGCAGGAAACGCCCGATCCATGTCACTCGCGGATCTCTTTTCAGCTTGCATCGGGCCTCAAACTGCTTACGAAGTTCTGGATCGCGCTCCAGGATTCGGTCGGCATCCACGCGCATGGATCGAAACTTGAGGTAATAGCGGTCGTTTCCATCGGGCCCGACATAGGCGCTGTGGTAAAAGATAGGCCCCCCATCCTCCAGCTTTATCAGCAGAGCCACAACGGGAAGAACCAGGACTGTCAGGATACTGCCAACTAAGCCTGACAACAGGTCTATACAAAATTTCGCCGCCCTCTGGAACTGTAGCGACCAAACCGGGGCGGCGTAGAATCGGAAGAACCCTGAAAAATCGTCCAATTCGTAATTGAATTCCGACGTGGCAAACAGATCTGAGTAGACCTCCACATCCACACCGAGCCCTTTTGAGCGTTGGAGGATTTCCCGCACCCACTCGTGCGACCCCGGTGTTGTGCTGGGAAGACTGACGACCACCAACTGTACATGAAGCCTTTCGACCGCCTCCTCCCAGCAGGCCAGAGCGTCAAATCTCGTTCGGGTCGACGTGGCGGGCGGATATTTCTCGCTCACCTCGGAGCCAGGTATGACTCCAACCATGAGGTAGCCCCGATACCGCTGCACGGAAAGCAGGTTCTGAAACTCGGCCAACTTTTCTGTGCTTCCCACCCACAGAGCTCTCTGTTGTGCCAAGCCCCGCCTCCACAGCGCCTCATAAACCCCCTTCAGGCCTTGGCGGAAGAGGGGAATAATCAGCAGGGCAAGACCGTACCAGCAGACAAACAGATACCTGGAAAACCCAAGGTCCTTGAAAAAAATGAAATTCGCACAGACCAAAGCGAGGAAGGAGAGTGAAACGGCTCGAAAAATGATGGCCAGTTCTTTTTCCGGCCTCCGCAGGTCCGGGCTTTGATACCCCTCAGCAAGATAGAGTATGGCCAGTAGGAAGGGGAGATAGAACCACTGGTACCCCGGAGGGCTCTGATTGGCGCGGGGGATCCCGAGCAACCTTTGCATGGCAATCCTGGAAACCTCATACGTCAGCGCGATAGCCGCGGCATCACAGGCGAGAAAGAGCAAACGCTTGACGCCACTTCGGCTCAACAGATCGAAAGAATTTTCTCGCGGGGAGCGAACTTCTTGATCTGGCGCAAAGGTTGGAATGTGATCTTCGATTTTATGCTGCTCAATGATGCCTGATGTGTTAATGCTCATTGATGGAATTACTGCTGTTTAGATACCGCTTAACTTTATGCTTTTAGGTGCCTTTGAACTACGCGACCCTTTAACCTGTTT
Source organism: Terriglobia bacterium (assembly GCA_030036915.1). Taxonomy (GTDB): domain Bacteria; phylum Acidobacteriota; class Terriglobia; order UBA7540; family UBA7540; genus Bog-366. Next base: position 3,465 of record JASHSC010000248.1, on the reverse strand, counting down.
TGCGAACCGTAACAAGCAATGCGCTCAACAGATTCTCTACTCCCAGAACTTCATACAGGAGGGAAGACATTCTATCAGCGAACTGTCTTTTGACAAATCATTCCATTTGATGCGGAGTAACCCGAACTAGGAACGGGGGCTCAGGGCTAGGGGTCACCTACTTGAGTTGTTTGGCCGTTCTGTGGCTGGCAACAAGTATATCCCCTGGTCAAACATGGCTGTGAGTAATCCGTAAAATGGTTCCCACCGCAGATGCTAAATCGGGTGAGCTAACGTCCGCCTCAGGGCCCACACCATTCTCTGAACCTGCAATAAGGATTCGTGCCGTCCTGCACCCTGCGCGCTTACCCGCCTCAATGTCGCTCGGGGCATCGCCAATCATCCAGCTTGAGGAAAGCTCAATCCCATGTTCTTCTGCGGCCCGGGTTAGGAGGCCCGGTTGCGGCTTGCGGCAGGAGCATCGATCGGCATAATCGTGCGTGCAGACATAGATTCCCGTCAGCGAAGTCCCCTGACGCGAGAATTCCTCGCGCATGCGCCGGTGGATTTCCTCCAGGTCGTCCCTGCGGATTTTCCCGAGCGCCACACCGCGTTGATTTGTCGCAACGATGATTTTGAAACCTGCCTGCTGAAGCGCCGCAATTGATGAGAAAACATCGGGCAGGAATCGAATCTCCTCCCACCGGGCGATATATTCTCCCTCCGGAGCCTTTTCATTGATCACTCCGTCGCGGTCAAGAAAGGCGGCTTTCATCTAACCTTCCGGCCAATTCGGTCTGCGCGCGCGCGTAGTCCGCCGGCACGCCGATGTCAATGAAAAATCCTCGCGTGACGAATCCATAGAGCTTCCGGTTGACCAAGCGCGGAAAGATTTCCTTCTCCAAGGAAACAGGCTTTCCCGTAGGGATGGACTCGACGAATCGCCGCTGGAGCATGTACACGCCGCCATTAATCAACTGCGACGCGGTTCGAGGGGAAGCCGGTGCGGGTTTGGTTTCTCCTTTCTCTGTAAACGCGCTGATTCTTCCATCCCGCCGAAGTCGCACGCCGCCGTACCGCCCCCCATTGGGCACGCGCGCCAAGGCAAGAGTGGCAAGTGCCTTCCTAGACCGATGAAAGGCCATCATCTCACCGAGGTTGACTTCCAGGAATGAATCGCCGTTCAGCACCATGCACGTCGGAGCCTTAACCAACCGTACTGCCAGCCGCACTGCTCCCGCCGTACCGCGCAATTCCTTCTCAACGGAATACCGGACTCGCATCCCCCACCGGCTGCCATCGCCTACCCACCTGCGGACTTGATTGCTCTTATAGCCCACGCAAAGAATTACGTCCTTAATTCCCGCCGAGTGAAGCACCTCGATGAGGTATTCCAGAAAGGGCCGCCCCGCCACCGGCGCCATGCATTTGGGCCCCTCATTGAAGACCTCACGGAGCCGTGTGCCTAAGCCACCTGCCAGAACCAGTGCGGGGCAAGGATCTAAGGTCAGGTGACTTTGTCGATTCACAGAACCCTTGACGATGAGTGCAGCACATCCGACTTGCCAAAGCTTTGGATGGGGTAGCACCAAGTGCCACAACCCCTCGATTCTAAGCGCACGCGACTGTAAATCTCTCATTCAAAGTGGCTTGGATCACAACTAGGTATCGATCAAAGCGCTTTCCATGCTGCAATGTAATTTCCTTCCGGGGCCCACTCATAAGCTGCCCTCCGCCTTCAAGGAGGGCAGCCTTCACGTCATTCTTTGCTGCCACCCGTCGGTGTCGGGGCCTGCACCTGCCACTGGGGCCTTGATCCACAAAAACCTTCCAGCTTTTCAGCGACAAAATGTCCCAGTTTCCTCAAAAAGTGACCTTTGTCGAACTGTCGCGAGTACGACTGGATAAAGCCGGCTGAGAAGCGAGGCTCTGCCTCCTCGAAAGTCACAATCGCATCCACAAGCGCCTCCACCGATTGTTCCATGAAGAAGACACCGGTTGCCCGCTCAGGTGGTACCGCATTATCAGGATTAAGCGCAATAACCGTTTCCCTCACCCCGCCTTTGCCGAACGCGATTACCGGCCGGCCGAACGCCTCCGCTTCTATTGGGACAATTCCGATGTCTTCTTCGCCGGGGAACAATAGAGCCCGGCAGTGAGCGTATTGTTCGTTCTTTTCAGCATCGGTTAGCTCACCCAAGAGCTTGACATTCGCGCCCGCGAGTTCCTTCAAATGATTGTATTGCGGCCCTGACCCTACGACATGGAGTTTTCGCCCCAGTCGGCGACACGCCTGAACCGCCAGATCCGCCCGCTTATAGTCAACCAAACGACCGACGACCAAATAGTATTCGTCGGTGCTATCCGCCAAGTAACCCGCCGACACATCGACGGGCACATGGATTACCTCAGCCTCGCGCCGATAGTGTTTTCGAATCCGTGCTGCACCGTTCTTCGAGCTGGCAACGAAATGATCGACGCGAGCGGCACTCGCCAGGTCCCACATTCGAATATAGTGCGCAACCATCTTGAAAGCCAATTTTGTAAAACGGCTCATCTCCTTGCCCTGCGTATAGTTGTGATACATGTCCCAGATATACCGCATCGGCGAATGACAGTAACAAATGTGGAGTGTGTCGGTTGATGTGATTACTCCCTTGGCGGGTCCCGATTCAGAGCTGATCAACAAGTCGTATCCCCTCAAGTCGAGTTGTTCAAGCGCCAGGGGACACAGTGGGAGCATGTGTCGGTGAAAGCGGTGGCTGCCCGGAATATGTTGCAAGAATGACGTGGTTACGCGGTGCGGCGCAAAGTGGCTGACCATTTCTTCGGACGCTATGAGGGTGAAGAGGTCCGCCTGCGGAAAGAGTTCACACAAAGCCTCTAAGACGCGCTCTCCGCCGGCGCGTTTCAATAGCCAATAATGAACAATCGCAACGCGCAATGCGGCCGCTTCCTTCAACCTTGCCTCGCTCGCCTCGGAAGGCAATTCCTCTCCTCAGGCGGAATCCCTTTATATCCAGATCACGGGGGCGCGCACACTCGTCGTCACGCTCTCCTCAACGCCGGGCGTGAAACGCTGCACGATTGTATTGCAGGCCGTGGGAAACTGGAGTACCGTGCTTGGTTCTCGCGTGCCAGGCTCCCTTTAGACGACTTCGCAGCTTTGACTTCCAGACCAGTCGGACGTCGGAAAATCCCACCTCTTTAAGCATGGCGATGACCGCGGGTATATTCGGCCCCCACCAGTTTGTGGAGTCTCCTAAGAGTTCCGAGTTCGGATAAAAGACCATGCTGGGGCGAGGGGACAGATTTTGGTCTATTTGGGTTTCCAATATCAAAAGCTCCTTGGTTACACTCGCCACACGTTCCAGCGCCAGAAGCGGATGCCGCATGTGGTAAAGAACGCCCAGGAACAGCACCACGTCAAACGTGCCCACTGTATTCGGGGAAATGTCCAGGACCTCAACTTCTTTGTCTTCCACT